>QHYL01000362.1 GCA_003224105.1 Acidobacteriota bacterium
AGCCGCAAGATTTCCCGCCCAGGTCGACGCCGCTGAAATTTGCTCCGGCGCGATCGCGGTTCCCAAAGCGGCGCCTGAGCTGAAGGGAATGCGCTGTTCCACCGGCTGCATCGGCGCATTCGAAAGGTCAAAGCCTCCGTCCGACCCAACGCCGGAACCCAGCCCAAAATCTTCCATCGGTGGAATGATCGCGCGCGGCACTCCTGAATCCGCCGGCGCGGGCGTGATTCCCCCGGGAAGCGCGCCATTTCCGAAGCCGGGCGCTGGCGGCACAGCGCTCGTGGACGCCGCGGCCGCAAAACTCGCAATCGGCCGCACGCTCATCAGTGCCTGGCGAATCGTGTCTCGCGTGAAATCGTGCACGAATTGCGACCGGCGGAAGCGCACTTCGATTTTCGCCGGATGCACATTCACGTCCACTTCGTCGTAGGGCATCTCCAGAAACAGCAGCGTCGCGGGGAAAACCGTTGGCGGCAAAATGTTCCGGTAAGCTTCATGAATCGCGTGCAGAATCAGCCTATCGCGCACCAGCCGGCGATTTACAAAAATGTAGATGCCGTTGCGGTTCATCCGCTGCACCTCGGGGCGCGACGTGAAGCCGGTCACTGTCAGCGACGCTTTTTCTTCTTCCGGGTCGAGTTGCGGCTCGGTGATGGCCGCGCGGAATGGCGCGGAAACCGCAGGAATCTCCACCAGCTCCGCCAGCGCCTGCCGCCCAAAGAGCTGATACACGCGGTCCGCCGGCTTTTCCGCGGGCGCGCAGTTGACGATCTCCTGCGTCGGCGTCGACAGGATGAATTGCTTGCCGGGATTGGCCAGCGCATAGTGCGTGACCAGCGAAGCGATGTGGCCGAGCTCCGTGGTGTCGGACTTCAGGAATTTCCTGCGCGCGGGCATGCAATAAAAAATGTCGGCGATGCTGACCGTCGTCCCCGGTGGCAATCCCGCGGGCTTCACGCCCACAAGCTTTCCGCCGGCGAATTCCACTCGCGTGCCTTCGCCTTCCGATTCATCGCGCGTTTCCAGCAGCAAGCGTGAAACCGCCGCAATCGAGGGTAGCGCCTCGCCGCGAAAGCCGAGCGTGGCTATCGAAAGCAAGTCATCGGCCGTTTTGAGCTTGCTTGTGGCGTGCCGCTCGAAGGCCAGCAGTGCGTCGTCGTGCGTCATCCCGTGGCCGTCGTCGGTCACGCGGATCATGCGCTTCCCGCCCTGCTCCACCTCGATGCGAACGGTTTTCGCCCCGGCATCCAGCGCGTTTTCGAGCAGCTCTTTCACCACCGAAGCCGGCCGCTCGACCACTTCGCCCGCCGCGATCTTGTTCGCAACCGACTCCGGTAATATCCTGATGCGACTCATGCATTATCCAGAAGTTGAATCAAGCATTTCTCTCAGCTCTGTCACCGACAGCCACGGCCGTCTGCGGTGGAGTATGCGGTGACAGTTGGAACAGACAAGCGCAATCTCTTCAATCTTCGTCTTCCGCCTGCCTCGCAATTCGGATACTGGAATTGTGTGATGCGCTTCAATAAATCCGACACCCACAGGACCGTATTTTCTCGCAAACGAGAAGCCGCACACATCACATAACATCTCACCCACTTGCGCTAGCCTCGCATCCTTCGCTAGCTTGGCAATTTTGCTGTCACGTTCCAATTGTCGGTGAAACCGGTAGAGTCGACGTCCTTCCGGAAAGGCAGACTCATCATCTTCAGCCTCGGCGAACAATCCGACTTTTCGAGGCGGATTCTTGCTCTTATCCCAGACGTCAAACCTTAGGCCTATCAAGAAGTTATTAGCCTCCGGGCCGCCTCCAAAAATATTAGGCCAATCAGTACCATCAAGAAACTCGTGCGCTTTGCAGATAAGAAACTTCGGTGGATAGGTCCTTTCTCCACGTTTCACAACGTACTTTGTTGGTTTTCTTCTGGGTGGTACAAGGATTTGTCCCCGGTCGATAGCGTCCATAGCCTGAATAATATGTGCACGCGTTACATCGTGAGGAAGACGCGCGGGCATGTATTCTATTTCTCCTTAATTGCGAGGCCAAGCTCGTCGAGTTGCTCAGGGTCCACTTCGCTGGGCGAATCCGCCATCAAGTCTTGTGCGGCGGTGGTTTTAGCGAAGGCCACCACTTCGCGGATGGACTTTTCGCCCGCTAGCAGCATGGCGATGCGGTCCACACCGAGCGCGATACCGCCATGCGGCGGCGTGCCGTAAGTCAGCGCATCCAGGAAAAAGCCGAAGCGTCGGCGAAGCTGCTCTTCACTCAAGCCGAGCGCTTTGAACAGCCGCTCCTGAATGTCCTGCCGGTGAATCCGGATGCTGCCCGAGCCAAGTTCGTAGCCATTCAGCACCAGGTCGTAACCCTTCGAACGCACTTCCCACGGCGCGGATTCCAGCTTCTCCAAATCCTCGTCGACGATGCCGGTGAACGGATGTTGCGCGCTGACCCAGGTTTTTTCCGTCTCGCTCCACTCAAAAAGCGGAAAGCCCGTAATCCACAGGAATTTCCACTGCGACTTGTCAACCAGGCCAAGCGCTTCGCCGAGTTGCAAGCGCAACTGCCCCGCAATCAGCGCAGCCGCCTCGGTGCCTTTGATTTGCTCTCTTGCCGAAACTGCCACAACAAGGTCGCCTGCCTTCGCGCCGCATGCTTCGGCCAGCTTCTTCGCATTTTCTGCGGTAATTAGTTTCTCAACGGTGGAAGTGATACCCTCCGGCGCCATTTTCACAAAATACGCGCCACGCGCCTTCAACGCTTTCGCTTTTTCCGTCAAATCATCAAGCTGTTTGCGCGAATAGCCCGCCGCGCTCGGAGCCGCCAGCGCAAACACGTTTCCTTCGATTTGCAGCTTCTGCCTGGCTTCTTCCGGAAAGCAGCCCGTCACCTCATGCAATTCCATGCCAAACCGCAAATCCGGCTTGTCGCTGCCATATTTGCGAATCACGTCCTTGTACAGCATGTGCGGAAACGGCGCCGTCACCTTGATTCCCGCGACGGCGCACGCGCGCCCCATCACCGTCTCGATCACGTGAAAAATATCTTCCTGGCGTGGGAAAGACATCTCCAGGTCGAGCTGTGTGAATTCCAGCTGCCGGTCGGCGCGCAAGTCTTCGTCGCGGAAGCACTTCACGATCTGGAAGTATTTGTCCAGCCCCGCAATCATCAGGATTTGCTTGAAAATCTGCGGCGATTGCGGCAGCGCGTAAAACTGTCCGTGATGCATGCGGCTCGGCACCAGAAAATCGCGCGCGCCTTCCGGTGTCGAGCGCGTGAGCATCGGCGTTTCCACTTCAATGAACCCGAGTTCGTCCATCACCTTGCGAATTTCCAGAATGATCTTGTGGCGCAGCGCCAGGTTGCGGTGTGGCTTCGGCCGCCGCAGGTCGAGATAGCGATAGCGCAGGCGCGTCACTTCTTCGGCGTTGATTTCGTCTTCGATGGCAAACGGCGGCGTCTTCGCGTTGTTTAAAATGTGCAATTTCGTCGCCACCATCTCGATTTCGCCGCTGGCCAGCTCGGGATTCGCTTTCTGCCGTTTCACCACTTTGCCTTCGACGGCAACCACGAATTCGCCACGCGCCTGCTCGGCTTTCCCATGCGCCGCGGGCTGCGTCTCTTTGTTAAAGACCACTTGCACGAGGCCCGTGCGATCGCGCACATCGAGAAAAAGCAAATTCCCTAGGTCGCGCCGCCGATGCACCCAGCCCATGACCACGGCGTCGCGCCCTTCGTCCTTCGCGCGCAACTCCCCGCAGTAATGTGTCCTCCTCAAATTGCCAAGAAAATCGAGCACAATTCGTTCCTTTTCGGAATTTGTAGTGGCCGGTCTTCAGACCGGTTCTTTGTCCCTCTTTCTCTTTTTCTTTTTCTTTCTCTTTCTCTTTCCTTCTCCTATGTCGAGACCCGCATGGTGACAATTCCGTTTTGGAGTGCGGCGGCTTGCCGCCGCTTTTCCTGCCTCTCAAACCACTCTAAATGTGTCAACGCCCCTTAAACGGCAGACTGCGTCTGTCTACCACGCCCGCGTGAGTGTCATCCCGAGCGAAGCGAGGGATCTGCTTTTGCTCGCCACTCGTCACTCGCCACTTCGCTTCTTCCCCAGAAATTCCAGCAATTGCGCCTCGGCGAATTTCCCTTGCTCGCCCGTCGCCAACGTCTTCAGCGTCCACTCTCCGCTTTCCACTTCATTATCGCCGAGAATCAGCGCGTAACGAGCGCCCAATTTGTCCGCCTGGCCCAGCGCCTTGCCGAATTTCTGCTCCACCGGCGGCAACTCGACGCTGAAGCCGGCGGCGCGCAAATTCTTCGCCGCGCGGATCGCCGTGGCGTAGGCTTTTTCTCCCATCCAGGCAACGTACACTTCGACACGCGGTTTTTCACTCGCCACTCGCCACTCGCCACTCGCCACTTCCTTACTCTTGGCTTGTTCCTGCAGCGAGAGGATCAGCCGATCTTCGCCAATCGCGAAGCCTGTCGCCCGCGTCGGAGGCCCGCCAAGCAATTCAATCAGGCCGTCATAGCGGCCGCCGCCGCAAACCGCATTCTGTGAACCCAAGCCCTTCGCGGTAATCTCGAAAGTCGTGCGTACGTAATAATCCAGTCCGCGCACGAGCCGGAAATTCTGCGAATAGACGATCCCGCGCAGGGCGAGCTGCCGCTTCACTTCGTCGTAATTCTCGCGGCACGCATCGCATAAGTGCTGCGAAATCCGCGGCAGCTTTTCGATGATCTCTTGCTCGCCTTCGACTTTCGAGTCCAGCACGCGCAGCGGATTGGTCTCGACGCGCCGTTGACTGTCCGGCCCGAGCTTGTCTTTCACTTTTCGCAGTTCTTCGCGAAGCAGCTCCACGTATTTGGGGCGGCAGTTCTTGTCTCCAATCGAGTTGATGTGCAACTGAACGCCTTCCAGGCCCAGCCGCTCGAGAAACGTCATCACCATTTCAATCAATTCCGCATCGATGCCCGGCGCATCGCTGCCGCCGAGCACTTCCGCGTCAATTTGATAAAACTGCCGGTAGCGCCCCTTCTGCGGCCGCTCGCGCCGGAACATCGGCCCGATCGTGTACAGCTTCACCGGCTGCGGCAATTGCTGCATGTTGCGTTCGATGTACGCCCGGCACACCGAAGCTGTAGCCTCGGGCCTCAATGTGAGTTGCTGAAAGCTAAGAGCGAGACCAATCGTCGCAAGTTCCCCCTCGTTTTGAATGTTTATGCCGCGCGCCCTCGCCTCTTCTATTTGGTATTTAGGAGGCAGTCTTTGATCGAAAGGATCCCAAAATGTAAACATTTCCTTCGAGACGACGTCCGTATCAACACCGATTGAACGTGCAAACAATTCAGTCGGATCGAGGATGGGGAGACGGATTTCGCCGAAGCCGAACGTAGCGAAGACTTCATGCACTGCTTGTTCGACGCGGTTCCACAACGCGGTCTCTGGCGGCAATAGGTCCCGCGTGCCACGGATAGCTTGAAACTTTCGTGGTTTTTCTTCTTTCTTGGCTGCGCCTTCGCTCACGCGGTGAGTTCCTCGCGATAGACATTCTTGTAGCTGACGTAACGCTTGGCGTACGCATCGATGCTGGCTTTATCGATCTCGCTCAACGCGCGCTTCACTTTCCCCGGTGAGCCCATCACTAGGCTCCCCGGAGGGATGACCGTGCGCTCCGTAATCAGAGTCCCTGCCGCCACAATGCTTCCGCCGCCCACGACCACGCCGTTCAGAATCACCGCGCCCATACCAATCAGGCAGCGTGATTCGATAGTGCAGCCGTGCAGCGTCACCGAATGGCCGATGGTCACGTCATCGCCCAAAATCAGCGGATACTCGTCGCGCATCACGTGGCAAATCGAGCCATCCTGAATGTTCGTTCGTGCGCCAATCCGAATGTAGTGCACGTCGCCGCGAATCACCGAGCACGGCCAAACGCTGGAGTCTTCGCCAATCACCACGTCGCCAATAATCACCGCCGCCGGATCAACGTACGCCGAAGCCGCAATTTGCGGGCTCTTGCCGCGATAAGGCCGTATGTCAGGCCGTCTGCTCAAAGCATTCTCAGTTCAATCTCGCCGCACGCCGCTTCGGCTCTTCTTCCGGGCTTTTGTAGTGGCCGGTCTTCAGACCGGTTCTTTTCTCGCCACTCGCCACTTCTTTCTCCGCGACCTCTGCGTCTCCTCTGTGCTCTCTGCGTTAAATCTTTCTCTTCATTCTTTCTCTTCATTCTTGCTCTTTAAGCTGTCGACTGTGAACTGTAAGCTGTGGGCTTCTTCTGCGTTTAATCCGTTCTTCTCTCGCCACTCGCCACTCGTCACTCGCCACTTCCTTTAGTCGATCTGAAACGCGGGCCCGCCGGTGCTGCCGGCAACTTCTTTCAGGCGCTTCGTCACCGCGCGCGCCACAGAATAGAGGCTCTTCGCGCCTACGCCATCTTCACCAAGCGCGGCAACCGGTTTGCCCGTATCCCCGCCAACGCGAATCCGCGGATCAATTTCAATCTCGCCCAGCACCGGCACGCCATACGCAATCGCTGTCTTCGCGCCTTCGCCGTGGCCAAAAATATCCACCGGCTTGCCGCAGTGCGGGCACGCGAACGTGCTCATGTTCTCCACCACGCCGAGCACTTCCACATTCACCTGGCGAAACATTTCAATGGCCTTGCGCACGTCCGCAAGCGCCACAACCGACGGCGTCGTGACCACCACCGCTCCCGTCACCGCCACCGTCTGAATCAATGTCAACTGCACGTCGCCCGTTCCAGGCGGCAGATCAATAATCAGGTAATCCAGCTCGCCCCACTCCACGCTGCGCAGGAACTGCGTAATCACGCTGTGCAACATCGGTCCGCGCCAGATCATCGGCTTGTCGCCGGGATTCAGCAGGCCCATCGAAATCATTTTCAGGCCCTGCGCCTGCACCGGAATGATGCGCTTCTCCGCGGTAGCCTGCGGCTCTTGCAGCGTTCCCAGCATGATGGGCACGTTCGGCCCGTAAACGTCCGCGTCCAGCAGGCCGACTTTATGGCCAAGCCTCACCAGCGCCAGTGCGAGATTCACCGCAACCGTGGTTTTGCCCACGCCGCCCTTTCCGCTCGCGATGGCGACAAGATTTTTCACGCCGGGAATCGGCTGGCGTTCCGGCATCTGTTGCGGCGCTGGGCCTGGCGGCATAGGTTTAGTTTCTCTCCGTTCTTAGATCGATGACAGATATCCAGTTGCTCTGTGCAGCCTGGCGGACGGTCTTGCCCCGCGCATCCCGGTCGTTGGCGCTCGCGCCAGCCTTGAGCAACAGCTCGATAATC
>QHYL01000363.1 GCA_003224105.1 Acidobacteriota bacterium
ATGAAACGGCCAAGCTGAGAGTTGTAGTACCTGAATGTTGCATAGTCCAGGCCCGTCTCCGCATCTCTTTCATAGCCTCCAAATTTGTAATTCTGGGGGCAAGTAACCGTGACACCGCTGGCCGGAAGCTCGGTTCCAAAAGGAGTGTAGTCAGAATCAAAGCAGACCGTGTTGTTGTCGGATCGAAAGATGACGCGTGTGTTGCCGACTTGGTCGGCGAAATAATAGAGAGCAGTTCTCCGCGATTGGCAACGGGACCAGGCTCATTCTCGAACAGATCGAAAAGCCGAAGCCTCTCACGGTCAAGGAAGCTTGTGACAAATTTCTCGTGGACGCAGAGGCTCGGAACCTGCGCGAGCCTACGCTCTACAAATACCGCTTGCTATTTCGGCAGTTTCAAGAGTTCGCCACGCTGCACGGCCATTCATACGTCACGGAATTCGATGTTGACGCGGTTCGACGATTCCGCGCGTCCTGGCCGAATAAGAATATTGCGGCGCGAAAAAAGCTCGAAGCTTTCCGCGCATTCTTCCGGTTTGTACATGAGAGTGGCTGGATTCCGACGAATCCGACAACTCCTCTAAAACCACCAAAGATCACCGAGCCGCCCACTGCTCCATTCACGAAGGAAGAGGTTAGGAGCATCTTGGATGCTTGCGATATCTATCCAGACAGAGCAAACGCAGTCCGTTTGCGTGCGCTTGTTTTGCTTCTTCGCTATAGCGGACTACGAATACGAGATGCGGCTACGCTCAGTCGAAACCGCATTCAGGGGGACAAACTTTTCCTGTACACGGCAAAGACAGGAACGCCGGTCTATTGCCCGCTGCCGCCCGTTGTCATCGAAGCACTGAATGCGATTCCTGAAAACACATATTTTTTCTGGACGGGACTCTCGACTCCCAAAACCGCAGCGGGAATCTGGCAAGAGAGTCTGAAGCGGCTCTTTGTATTGGCCGGAATTCCTGACGGTCACGCACACCGCTTTCGGGACACCTTCTCGGTTGAGCTGTTACTTGCTGGCGTACCCATCGAGCACGTGTCAATTATTTTGGGGCATCAGAGCGTGCGAATTACGGAGAAGCACTACGCGCCTTGGGTTCGTGCGCGCCAGGAGCAGTTGGAGGCCGATGTTCGTCGCACCTGGGAGACTCCTGAACCGCAGCCAAGGGTACACAACGGGTACGCCGAGAAAGACGCATGCGTAATTCCTTTCAAATCAAGAAGGAAGAATGGTGGAGGCGGGGGGAGTCGAACCCCCGTCCGAAAAGCGCTACGGCCCGAAGCCTACATGCTTAGCTCAATTCGCTTGGGTTCGCCCGCCGCGCTCAGAATGAGCAAGAAACGCAGCCGGCTAGTCCGATGAATCTCGCCCGAGCCTTACGGACCGAAAGACTCGGGCCAGCTCACTGTATGACGCCTCTTGCCGGGCCCATGAGCAAAGCCCGGGGAGACGTGCGCTTAATTAATTAAGCAGCAAGTGCCAAGTTGTTGTTGGCAGTTCTAGTTTTCCACCAAGTTACGGGCAGGTGGGTCCCGGCATGCCTTCGGGGCGCGACAGCTTCCGTCGAGACCGTGTCGCCCCCTTCATTCATTATACCACCCCGCTCAAGGGCATAGTTCGTTCAGCGGAATCCGTTGATTTGGCTTGATTTGCCGCCTGCCCCGAATCGAATAAGCAACAATTAAGCACACCCCCCTCCCTATCCGTTGACTCCAAACCAACTACCTTCGAAAATGCAAGGTGGGGGATCGCAGGCCAAAAACATAGAAAGCTGGTATGGCACAAGAACCCAACTCGGTCGAACAGGCCATTGCGCGAGCGCTTCGCGATAACCTCGAGCGCATCAAGCACACCTCGGACGAACTCCATCACGCCGTCAACGACGTGGTCTCCGCTTGTGCCAGCAACAAGCCCACCAATGCGCTTCCGCCGCTACTGCGCGCGCAGACTTCCGCTGCTTCTCTCGCCGCTGCGTTGGAAGTCTTGTCGAGATTTGTTGCTTTGTCGCTTCAGACCGGCCCTCGTTCGCCCCTCGAAGGGCAGATTACGGATTTGGTTGGCCGCGCCGCGCCCGAACCCGCTCCCGTGCGCCAGCGTCCCGCGCCTCCTCCGCCAACACCGATGGCCGGCAAGCCTGCGCCAGCCCCCCGGGTACCACAGCCTCCGGCTCCTTCCTATCAAGAAGAACCAGAGTTTGAGTTGGTCGAGCCATCTCCCATTGGCTCCGAATTCGGAGAAGAAGAATTCGACGTCAACCGTCTGTCGCCGGAAGAGCAGGAATTGCACCGCCGCGCCAATCGCGTTGCCAAAGTTTCGATGCAGGACATCAAGATGCTCCGGCCGGAACAAGTCCGCCTGGGCCGCGAAAATAGAGACATCTGCATCCGGTTGAAAGACGACATTGAAAAAGCTCATCGAGAATACGACCGCCGTTTCAAACCCATCATGGACCATCCGGTGGATTATTTTTACCGCTGGTTGGTGGAAATCCTCGCCGATGGCGACCCTCACGCCCTGGGCGAATATCCCTACGCGACGTCGCCGCGGCATAATTAGGCACCGAAGCTTCTGTTTGCTTTTGGCCGAGGCGCAAGATGCTCTATCATTGTGTGTCCCATGATTCCATCGCTGATTCGATCGCTGACTGCCTTGATCCTTGCATTTGCGCTGTCGCTGGGCAGCTCGTTTGAGCTTTTCGCGCAACCGCCCCAGCATAAGCGTAAATCTAAAAGACCGCCTGCGCCGCCTTGCCGCGAAGGTTGCAAACCGGAAACGCCGCCGCCACAGGTTCCTGTCGAAACCCCGGACGATGAAGCCGCACAGAAAGAACTTGCCGGCCGTGCTCGTGAACTTCGCAACCGAGCGCCCGGCGCCTACGAAAGGCTTTCTGCTTTTGCGTCAAAGAATACGACGATTGTTTGGGGTGCTCGCGCCGCTCTTGCTCTCGGCTATGAGGATTTCTCAAACAGGCGCGTGCCCAAGGCGCTGGGCTGGCTTCTGAAGGCGCAAAACGACACGCTCCTCCGCGAATACGCCCTATATTGGATAGCGCAAGCGCAGCTGAACCTGGGCCGCAAAGCCGAAGCTTACAAGGCTCTAGAAACTCTTCAGCACGACTATCCGAACACCGCCTTGCGCGAGCAACTGCTGCAATCTCTGGCGCCTACTGCAGTCCAGTTGGGTCACCCGCAGGAAGCGATTGACGCGCTCAACGCCTACGCTGCCACTTCGTCCAAGCCGGAGCTTCTCATTGAACGAGCCCGCGCTTACCAGGCGGCTCATCAGCTTCCGCGCGCCGCGAAAGACTTTCAGACCATCTTCTACAAATTTCCTACGGCCGACGAAGCCAAGCCCGCCGCCGCCGCGCTCACCCAGCTCATGCATGTCCTTGGCAAGGAATACGCCTATCCCGGCGTCGAGATGCAGGAGCAGCGTGCTCAGATTTTTTACGACACGCACAAATGGCGCGAAGCCCGTGCTGAATTTGAAAAACTTCTCACCATGCTCAAGGATCCGGCGAACCCCGTGCGCCAGCGCGCACAGCTTCGCATAGCCGAGTGCCGAGTGCAGCAAAAAGGCTCGCCTTCGCTAATCGCCTCGCTCAAAACTCCGGATCTCGATGTTGATGCCGAACGGCTCTATGCGTTGTCACAAGCCTACCGCACCGCCAAAAAAGAAGCGGAGATGTTCAACGCGCTGAATGCTCTCGCGCAGACTTATCCCGTCAGCAAATGGAATGAAGATGGCTTGATGGCCGCCGGGAATTACCATTGGGTTCAGCTGGAGCGCGAGAAAGCCGCTGAGGCCTATCAGCGCGTGCTGGATTCCTTTCCCAACAGCAGGCACGCATTCAATTGCGAATGGCGCATCGCTTGGGTTGCGTACTTGGATCATCAGCCCGATGCCGACGAGCGCCTCACGGATTTTATTTTGAAGTATCCCACTTCCTCGAACGCCGTGGATGCGCTCTACTGGCTTGGGCGCAGCTCCGAGCGCGCAGGAAATGTCCCGCACGCGCGCAGCTTCTATACCAAGGCGGTCGAGCGCTTCCCGGAGACTTACTTTGGCATCGCGGCAGCCGCTCGGCTTTCCAAGATTGGCCCCGGCGAAGAAAATCCCGCGGAATTCTTGGAAAAGATTCCGCCCGCCCCGGCGCTTCGTTCCTTCGACGAACCGATTCCTGTTGCCGCCCAGGAGCGCTGGGATCGCGCACAGGCTCTCCGCTCGATTGCCTTCGACTCTTCGGCGGAACAGGAGCTCAAGAACGCCTACTTTGCCACTCCTTCCCCGCGGTTTCTTTTGGAAGCGGCCCAGGCGGCTTTCGATCAAGGACATTTTGGCGCAGGTATGGCCTACGCGCGCGCCATCGTTCCCAATGCCGACGCCAGGAAATTCAGCGACGTTCCTGTCGATGTGTGGAAGGCGCTCTTTCCACTGCCTTACGAAGCAGCCCTGCGTCGCGAAGCTGCCAAAAATGACTTCGATCCGATGTTTGCTGCAGGCCTGATTCGCCAGGAGTCCACCTTCCAATCAGACGCGGTCTCGCACAAGAACGCTATTGGCCTCATGCAAGTGCTTCCCAAGACCGGCCGTCTCCTCGCCCGGCAAATCAAAGTCCGCTACACGAAGAACAAGCTCTTCGAACCGGACTATAACATCGAACTCGGCATGGTCTACATCGCAAACCTGGTGCAGCAGTTCGGCTCGCCTGAAGCTGCCGCTGCCGCCTACAACGCCGGAGAGGATCGCATCTCCGCATGGAAAGCCGAGCGCAATTACGAAGAGATTCCTGAACTCGTTGAATCCATCCCTTTCACCGAAACCCGCGAATACGTGCAAATCGTCTTGCGAAACGCCCAACTCTACCGGATGATTTATGGGCAGCCCAGCGTGGCCATGCAAGCGTCCACCGGCCACGCCCGCTGACGCTAGGTATAATGTGATTTTTCCTGTAAGGGCGCGATATATCGTGCCCTTGCGCATTGGAACGCATTTTTTCGGAAGGTGCAATGACGGCTCCCGATTCCACCATGGCTCAAATTTCGCGCCGCATGCTTTCGGCGAAAGCCGAGCAATTTACAGAATCCGTCATCCGCGAAATGACTCGCCTGGCGATGAAACATGGCGCCGTGAATCTCTCGCAGGGCTTTCCCGATTTCGCTGCCCCTATGGAAATAAAGGAAGCCGCGCGCCAGGCCATTGCCGACGACATCAATCAGTACGCAATTACGTGGGGCGCAAAGCCGCTGCGGGACGCTGTCATCGAGAAATTCGCCCACACTCAGGGCGTCCGCTACGATCCCGAGCGCGAAATCACCGTCTGCTGCGGTTCCACGGAAGCGATGATGTCCGCCATGATGGCCATCATCAATCCTGGCGATGAGATTGTCGTCTTCGAGCCGTTCTATGAAAATTACGGCCCCGACGCGATTTTGAGCGGCGCCAGCCCGCGCTTCGTGAGGCTGCGCCCGCCCGAATGGTCTTTCGACGAAAAAGAACTCTCCGCCGCCTTCGGGCCGCGCACCAAAGCCATCATTCTCAATACGCCCAACAATCCCACCGGCAAAGTGTTCACCCGCGCCGAACTCGAATTTATCCGCGACCTCTGTGTTCGCTGGAACGCCTACTGCATCACCGACGAAATCTACGAGCACATTCTTTACGACGGCGCGAAGCACATCTCCATGGCCGCCATCGATGGCATGCGCGACCGCACCATCGTGATCAATGGCCTCTCCAAGACCTACAGCGTCACCGGCTGGCGCGTCGGCTGGGTGCTCGCTCCGCCGGGGCCAACGCAACCCATTCGCAAAGTTCACGATTTTCTGACCGTCGGCGCCGCCGCGCCGCTCCAACAGGCCGGCTCCATCGCCCTGCACTTCGCGCAAAGCTATTACGACAAACTCGCCGCGACTTACGCCGTCAAGCGCGAGCGCATCCTAAAAATTCTCACCGCGGCCGGTTTCACGGTTTTCAAACCGCGCGGCGCTTACTACGTCATGACCGAAATTTCGCGTTTTGCCGATCCCGACAACGTCAAATTTCCCGCGGACACGAAAGATGTTCGCTTCGCAAAGTATCTTGTCGAAGAAATCGGCGTCGCCGTCGTCCCCGGCTCCAGCTTTTACAACGATCCTCGCGACGGCGCTGCCCAGGTTCGTTTCACCTTCTGCAAAAAGGACGAAACCCTCTCCGCCGCCGAAGAGCGCCTCTCTAAATTGCACGCTTAAGGCGCGTCACAAGAACGTTCCCATCGGAACACGTCGCATCTCCCAAAAAAGCAGAGCCACAGTTTGATGAAACCGTGGCCCTGTCACATGGGTCTAAGCCAATTCCGCGCGACGCGGATTAGCCTTCGTGCTGTTCTTCACTGGTCCCGATAACGAGATTTCACGAGCATGTGATATCGGACTGCGCGGAGGCCACCACGATGTCGATGCCTGGTCCCGTCACATGTAGCACATTCACTGTCATTGACCCGCTCGTTCCGCCCGACGAACTCTAGGCCGGGAGTCACTTTCATTCAATCAGGTTTTTCTTTGCATTGGCTTACAAGATTTCCCGATGGGCTTTGCGGGGGCGACCCGAAGATTTCAACGAGTCACGAATCATCAGTCAACGGTTTCTCGTGTCTTGTGCTAGAATCCGCCTCGAACAAAAAGCCATGAAACTCACTCTCATCCCAGCCAACACAAAAATGGAGGCGAACGGTGATGGCGCATCTTTCGATATTTCCTCTAGCGCCACGCGCACTTTCCTCTGCCTTCTTACGGTGGCCGACCAGCTCGAACAGGAATCAATCGACGTCTCCATCTATGGTTCCGTCGATGGCACAACCTGGACGCCCAAGCCGCTGCTGAAGCTTCCCCAACAGTTTTACCGCGGCCACACGAAAATGGTTCTCGACCTTTCGCTGCGCCCCGAAATCAAATTCATTCGCGCCCGCTGGGAACTCAACCGCTGGGGCCGGGGAGCGCCGCTGCCGATGTTCGTTGCCGGATTTGAGCTGGCTGAGGTCCCCGCAATGTCCCGCGAGACTCCTGGAAGAAGCGCGGTGGCGGCCCGCTGAAGCGCGCCGACTGTTGCCTTTGGCGTTAAATCGGCTTCCAAGTTTCCCGTTTTGCCAATAGGGGCGCGTTTTAGATAAACATTACCTAAATTCCGCGCTGTCATTAAGTTGAAGGGCTTTTTAGGGGTAGGAGACTGACGGTCGGTTGCCCTGTGGTGGTTAGCCTCCTACCCCGCGAGTGGTCTTACATGTATAGACGATTCCAGCCCCAAAATAGTTTCCTGAACCTTTAAAATTTTTACCCTGAATCTTTTGCATTTCTCGCGGCATCAAAAGTCGCTGGGCCCAGCCGCTACTCCTGGTGCGTTCAGAATTCGTGCAACCTTTTCCAGTTATATTTCCTCAAATTGTACAGCGGGCTTGGTTCTCTTCGTGGATAGTCGCTGGCTACTTACCCTCCCAGCG
>QHYL01000364.1 GCA_003224105.1 Acidobacteriota bacterium
CGCACACCGATTTCGTGCGTGCGTTGGGAAACAATGTAAGAAATGACCCCGAACAGTCCGATGGAAGTTAGCGCCAGCGCCAGAAGTCCGGATACGCCAAGCAAGAGACCGGTCGTCCGGGCAGGAAAGAGAGGGAGGCTCATATATTGCTGCATGGTCTCCAGATCGGTTGGAGCGATATTGGGGTCCACCGAATGGATTTCGCGTCGAACGTTGTCTAGCAAAGATGCTGGGTCACCAGACGTGCGCACGACCAATGTGCGCCGCGCCGGCAACTGAGGCAGGTAAGCAGCAGTTACAGGGGCCTCCCCAAGGGTTCGGTATTTGCCAGTAGGGACGACTCCAATGACTTCGGTGCTGGACTTCTCACCGTAAAAGCTAATTCGCTTGCCCAGAGGATCTTCGTTTTTCCAGAGCCGTTTTGCCAAGGCCTCATTGATGATCGCCACACCGCTTCCTTCTGCACCCTCGGAGGAAATAAAGTCGCGACCTCGCAACAGCGGAATACCCATGGTCTGAAAGTAATCGGCCGCAACGCGCAGTATGTCGACTGGTAGCGTGTCGTTTTTGGTTGACTTGGGCTGCATTGGATCGAGGACGGTGTGCTCGCGCGCAGGTCCAAGGGGCAGATGGTTGGTAAAGCTGGCCGCCGTTACTCCAGGAAGTGTTCGAACGTGCTCGGCTAGCTGTTCATAAAAGTTACGCACTTGGGTGTCAGAATATCCCAGGCTCCCGGGGTCTAAACTGGCGGCGATTACATGCTGGGTGTTAAAGCCGGGATTGATCGAACTGGCGTTCCGGAGACTTCTCACGCACAATGCACCGCATATCAGCAGCACGGTGCATGTAGCGATTTCGCCAGTCATAAGAAGGCTACGCAATCTAGACTTGTGGAAACCGGCTGGCTGAGTTTCGTCCTTGAGATTTGCAACCACAGGGACTGACGCGCTGCGGAGGGCCGGTGTCAATCCAAACGCCGCACCACAAAGCAGCGACACCATCATCGTGAAAGCGAGCACTCGCCAATCAATGGGGAGCATCAGCGTAATGGGTAAGCTCGCAGGCTTCAGCGCCAGCAAAAGTGGAGCAGCCCAATAGGCCAAAATCAGTCCCAGTAATCCTGCGAGGCTGGAGAGCAGCGTGCTTTCTACGAGCATTTGCTGGATCAGTCGCCCTCGTCCTGCACCCAACGCGGAACGAACGGCCATTTCTCGTGTTCGCCCGGTAGCGCGCGCAAGGAGGAAACTAGCAACATTCGCGCAAGCTATAAGAAGCACGAATCCAAAGACTGCCATGAGTAATCCCGTAAAGGCGGTTACGTAGACACGGTAAGGAGCAGGAATGAGGGTTGCGGGGAAGACAGTTGCGTCCAAATTTCTTTTCAGGTCGGGATGGTCGGTCTCGATCTGATGCTCCAGCACGCTCACCTCGGCGCGTGCTGCGACGGTACTGGCTTCAGGTTTCAGACGCCCAATGGCTATGAGCGAATGTGAGTGCCAATTGCTAAGTCTTCCTTTGTCCCTGGTGATTTGTTCGACCATCGCAGTGGGTGCCCAGAAGCCTGGCTCGAAGCCCACCAAGAGACCAGTGAAACCCGGCGGGGCGACTCCGATGACACTGTAGTTCACGCCATTCAGCATCAGAGTTTTTCCGACAATCGTGGAATCAGAACCGAGGTGTCGGCGCCAAAAGCCGTAACCAAGCACGATCACGGGCTGAGGGTTCTCTGGGTGATCGTCTTCTGCTGAGATCGTGCGCCCCAGAACAGCATTCACAGCGAGCAGCGAGAAGAAATTGCCGGAAACAAGCTGGCCCAGCACGGTCTGACCCTCGCCGGACCTGTTCCAGATAACCAAGTGCGGGTCGCCATCGTACGCCAGTATTCCTTCGAAAGACTGATTGTGATCGCGGTAGTAGAGGTAATCCGGATAGGTCAACGGCAGATAGGCCTGCGCGCCAGAATCACGCGGATTGTGCATCCAGATCTCCCGCAGTTCCTCAGGTGCTTTGACACCTTCAGGTGGGCGGAGCAGCAAAGCATTCACGAAGCTGAATACCGTCGTGTTCAGGCCGATGCCCAGGGCCAATGCGACGACGACAGCTGCAGTCGAACCCGGATTCTTGCACAGCATCCGGAGCCCGAAGCGCAAGTCTTGCCAGAGATGATCCCACCACAACCAGCGTCTGGATTCGTAGAAGCGCTCCTGAGCTTGCGTCACATTGCCGAAAGCGCGGCGCGCCGCGGCTCTGGCGTCATCTTCGTTCAGCCCTCGTTCGCGGAGGCGAGCGGTTTCTAGCTGAAGGTGTGTTTCGATTTCATCGCGGAAGTCGCTTGTCTTACGCGTGCGCCAAAACATACGCCCCCTTTCGGACTTCCGGAATGCGAGGTCCTTTCGGGTAAACATCTTACCCAAGTGTGCGCGTGCCTGGGTGAGATGTCAACCCTAATTTACATCCCGATCGAACCTGGAAGGGAACCGCCCAGCGAAGGAAAAACATCATGCGTGCCGGGGCAGGAAAGTGCTATATAGTTTTGCGCGCTGAGCGGTGCGAGGTAGACAAGTGCGTGAGGACAAGACGGAACCAAGAACGGGGAGAAGACCGGCCATTATAGAAGGGACAAGAACGGGTCTGAAGAGCCGCCAGTACAGAGGGGACAGAATGGGTTTGAAGACTCGCCAGTACAGAGGAACCAAGAACGGGTCTGAAGACCCGCCAGTACAGAGGGGAAAGGATCCACTGTGACATTTGCCGCTGCCGATTGGGCTGCCGTCGCGGGCTATCTGCTCATCACACTGATTCTCGGCTTGTATTTCCGAAGCCGCTCGGGGAAGAGCACGGAAGATTATTTTGTTTCGGGGCGCAACGTTTCGTGGTGGCTTGCGGGAACCTCGATGGTTGCGACGACGTTTGCCGCGGACACGCCGCTGGTGGTCACCGGACTCGTCTACAGAAATGGCATTGCCGGCAATTGGTTTTGGTGGAGCTTTTTGCCCTCCGGCATGATGACCGTCTTTCTTTTCGCGCGATTGTGGCGGCGTTCTGGTCTTCTCACTGACGTGCAATTCGCGGAAATGCGCTATGCAGGAAAGCCCGCAGCGTTCTTGCGCGGGTTTCGCGCGCTGTATCTCGGGTTACTAATGAACTGCCTGATTCTCGGGTGGGTCACCAAAGCGATGACCGCTATCGTGGCCATCAGCCTGGGAGTGAACGAATCCACCTCGAAGTTGATCTGCGTTTTGGTTCTGATTCCGTTCACGGGCTTGTACGTGACGCTTGGCGGACTGTGGGGCGTCTTGTGGACGGATCTTTTTCAGTTTGTATTGAAAATGGCCATTGTCATCGGCATTGCTTGGTACGCGGTTGACGCCGTTGGAGGGATGCACGCGCTGCTTGCGAAACTCCATGCGATGACCGTCGCGGCGGGACCGGCAGCCAGCGACCCGACGGCGTTCTTTCCCGATTTTTCGCGTCCGTTCACATATAAGGCGATGTGGGCGCTTCCGGTGATCACTTTCGCGGTGTTCCTTGGCGTGCAGTGGTGGGCGTTTTGGTATCCCGGAGCCGAGCCTGGCGGCGGCGGGTACATTGCGCAGCGGATTTTCAGCGCGCGCGACGAACGCAACGGCCTGCTTTCCGTATTGTGGTACAACGTGGCGCATTACGCCTTGCGTCCCTGGCCGTGGATCCTAGCAGCTCTGGCGGTCATCGTTCTTTATCCAGGACTCGCGCAACCCGAGCCGGCGTATATGCGCATTGTGGTGGACCACGTTCCGCACGCGCTGCGCGGTTTGGTGTTTGCGGGTTTCCTGGCGGCGTTTATGTCGACGGTCGCTACGCAACTGAATTGGGGCGCATCCTATCTGGTCGCGGATTTCTACCGGCGCTTCATAAAGCGCGATGGCACCGAACGGCACTACGTCGTAATGTCGCGCGTGGCCACCGTACTTCTTGTGATCATCTCCGCCTACGTTGCGGCGCAGCTCGGCTCGATTGTGGCGGGGTGGGAGATTGTGCTCACCATTGGTGCCGGCACCGGAGGCGTGTACCTGCTGCGCTGGTATTGGTGGCGGATCAATGCTTGGAGCGAAATCGCGGCCATGGCCACGGCCATTGCGGTGACCGCGATCCTTTCGTTGACGAAACCCTTTTCGGGCGACAGCGTCGTACTGTTCGCCAAGACGTCGCTGGCTACCACGGCGGTGACTTCGTTGGTATGGATTGTCGTGACCTTCCTGACCAAGCCGGAAAGGGAAGACGTGCTGGTGAAATTTTACCGGCAGGTGCGCCCGCATGTTGCCGGGTGGAAACCGGTCGCGCGGCTGGTGCAAGACGTTCCGCAAACGCGCGACCTGGGACGAAACCTGGTTTCCTGGGCGCTGGGCTGCGCCATGGTTTATCTGGCGCTGTTTGGTTCGGGGAAGATGCTCTTAGGGAAATTGGGGTTTGGATTCGTGCTGCTGGTTCTCGGGGCAATTTGCGCCGCGCTGCTCTCCCGCATGATGCCGCGCGCGAAGGAGTGGAGCGCGGATTGAGATGGCCGATTCCGCTCAACCGGCCGCCACAGGCAAAGGCACGCACAACGCAGTCCTTGCCGGATTCCTGGGCTGGACCTTCGACGCCTTTGATTTTTTCGTTCTAACTTTTGTCTTGGCGCCCATTGCAGCAGAATTTGGGAAAACGCTCCCGGCGATGGCGCTGACCATCACCGCGAGTCTGGCCACACGCTGGGTGGGAGCGATTCTCTTCGGCCTGCTCGCCGATCGCTACGGGCGGCGCATTCCGCTGATTGCAAATATTCTCTACTACTCGCTGATTGAGGTGTTGTCCGGCCTCGCCCCCAACTATCGAGTTTTTCTCCTGCTGCGCCTGCTCTACGGCATCGGCATGGGTGGCGAGTGGGGCGTAGGCGCATCGCTCACTATGGAGTCCATCCCCGCAAAGTGGCGAGGCCTGGTCTCCGGATTTTTGCAAGAAGGATACGCCCTGGGATTTCTACTCGCAGCGGGAGCGTACCGCTTTGTTTATCCGCATTGGGGATGGCGGCCGCTCTTTTTTGTCGGCGGATTGCCGGCGCTGCTCACGCTTTTCGTCCGCGCAAAAGTGAAAGAGCCGGAGGCCTGGCACCGTTCGCGCACGGATTGGGCCAGTTATCGCAGAGCGATTTTTGGGAATTGGAAGCGCTTTGTGTATCTCGTGGTGCTCATGGCCATGGTCAATTTCATTTCGCACGGCACGCAGGACATGTACCCAACCTTCCTGCAACACCAGCACAGTTTCACACCGGAGCGAACATCCTACATTACGGCGTTCGCCATGGTCGGCGCGATTTGCGGGGGGCTGGGGTTCGGATATTTTTCTGACCGGAAAGGCCGGCGCCGCGCGATGGTGACGGCGTTGCTCTTGGGTTGCTTACTCATTCCCATGTGGGTGTTCGCGCCGAATCTTCCGCTGATTCTGGCCGGAGGATTCCTGATGCAATTCATGGTGCAAGGCGCGTGGGGCGTGATTCCTGCGCACATCAACGAGCTATCGCCCGATGCGTTGCGCGGTTTTTTTCCTGGGCTGGCTTATCAATTCGGCGTGTTGGTCGCATCCGGCAGCGCCCCTATTGAAGCGCTCATGGCGCATTCCATGAGCTATGGCCGCGCAATGGGCCTCTTCGCGCTGATCGTGCTCGTTGTCGGCGCGGTTGTCGTTTGGCTTGGCCCGGAAGAACACCGCGTGGAATTTGGCCGCGGTCGGTGAGGCGAGAAAGGCGCGCTAAAAATGGTGCGCCCTGGGTGATTCGAACACCCGACCTTCTGGTTCGTAGCCAGACGCTCTATCCAGCTGAGCTAAGGGCGCACAGTTTAGAATCAACTACTTACGTCGATTGCGGTCGTTCCGTTTTGCATACTCTTTGCATGATACTTAGGGGTAGGTTCGTCTCTGATTGGGAACAGCCGACGAGAGACAACAACGCATGCTTCATCTTTGCCCCCAGGTTAATTCGGACGACCGGAACCATTTGCATTATCGAATAGCTCGTTGATTTTGTCCACTGCGCGAACAGCCGCGACATCGACGCTCTTGACGTAATGCGCCGTGGTTGTCGAGACGTTGGAATGGCGTAGATGAGATTTCGCTGCCAGCGCGTTGTCGACGTCGGCAAAAGCAGTAGCGATGCCACGGCGCGCAGAATAAAACCCGCGCCACATCGGGAGAGAAGTGTCGCGGCTAAATTCGTGGTCAGACTTCTGATGCTCGGACTCCATCACGCCACAAATGCAGCGAGTGAGTTGCGGCACGATCGCGCGTGCGGCCAAATTGTGCAAGTCGATAGGCCGTCCCGTCGGAGTGGCCAGAATGTATTCGGAGGAGTGCGGCAACTCCGCGAGCATCTCAGCAAGCACTCCGGGCACGTGAACAGGCGCCACGCTTTCTTCGGTCTTTGGGAGGGTTGTGTGTTTCCTCCAAATGGACCGTTGCACACGAATTTATGTCCTGGTCCACGGGTTGGGATCAGGACGGCATTCGACAAACTATCGCCCGTCTTGGCCCCCAACACTGTATATAGGAACTCATTCCCCATACATAGTTTCTTAGGATTCCCACCCTTACGCTGGATGCGTGAACATCCGGCGCCTTCGCAATTTTCTAGAACTTACGTAGAGCGACGTTTCGGGAGCGACGGGAATATCTGTTAACCGTCTTTTGGCGGCCGAGAATGGCCGCACCTCTCTATACCCTACCGAACAGCGGGACCTCTCCGAATTCTATAAAGCGCGTCTACAGATGGTCGCTGACGAAGCGAAGGAGGACGGCGCCGCGCTCTATGAGTAAAGCTCTCACCGAACTGCAGGACAAGCTCCAGGCTCAAAAGGAGGGCTCGCAGTGGAAGGCGCGGTGCCCCGCCCATGCGGATGAAAAACCTTCACTCTCCATCGCAGAGAAAAGCGGGAAAATTCTATTGCACTGTCACGCGGGTTGCACCACAGAAGCTGTCTGTGAGTCGCTTAGCCTGAGTGTCGCGGACCTCTTCACCGAACCCCTCAACGACAGCGGCTCTCGCATAGTAGAGACCTATCCCTAGTGCGACGAAGAAGGCAACACACTCTTCGAAGTCGTGCGTTACGCGCCAAAAGCTTTCCGGCAACGCCGGCGCAACCTCCGCACCTGCCAAAGAATGACGAGATTCAAAAGAGACCCCGCCAGAGCAAGAATCATCATGGGGATACGGATAGCGTCGATGTGCATCCGGTCAGCAAGCTTCAATGCGCCTGGAAGCCAGCGCGAACGCGCCAACGCCGATTAAAAGGCGAACGCCATTGAGAGCGATGAAGGCGCTGCATACGCTTTGCAGGACGGCAAAGAGGAATGCCGACCAGCCAAAAACCTTCGGGTTGAAATACGCAATGGCCTTATGGCGCGGACCAGCCGTCGCTTGAGAAACCTGTGAAGGATGTTGCGGCTGGTGGGTCATGCTTCGTGTTCGATGAGTCTGCTCAAGAATTCG
>QHYL01000365.1 GCA_003224105.1 Acidobacteriota bacterium
AAATTCGCAAGGACCCGCGTCAAATGGGGCTTGTGGCGGTATGGCGTTATTAACCCCCTACAGGGAAAAGGGAGGGAGGAATTAAAGATGTGAGCCCCGACGGCGGTGAGGTGACGGTATGACGGCGAGCGCAGATGGATGGAGGAAATCGAAACGTTCGGCATCAACTCCGCTTAGCATTTTATTGAATCAACCAGCACAATCACTTTCAAACAGCAAGCGAAACTCTGGCTTACGTCTCTCGCCAACCGCAAACGTCATCCGTCGAACAGACGACGATCGACAACCGCCGATATGCCCTGGACAAATGGCTGTACCCGAAGACTTCCGCACCTCATATCGTGCAGAAGGCAAAGCGCGGGGAGATTCAGCCCTACCCGAAAACAAAGAACGGGACTCGCTAAGTGGACCTCTGCCGACAGCTTGCCGTGGTGCTTCGTGAGTACGTGAGCTACCGGCGAACTGGACTCCTGCTTCGACTTGCGCGCAGCTCTTGCAATCGAACGCCCTCAGCGACAGCCTGCATCCGAATCTCGACTACATGGCGCACGAGCCCGGAGGTTTCAACATCTTCCGGCGCTTCCGGTTCACCCACCTTGAAAAGTCTGATTGTCCTGAGCCGTTAAACACTTTTGGTCGGGACACGCACCTAAGCACGTGAGTGAGCGTTACGTGAAACTGGCTCAGGACCGCGATTTCCGTTTGATGTGGGCGGACAACATCGGTCTTGGTTTTGAGTTGCAAGGGGCCAAAGTTGGGCAACTTGGGCAACTCTTGCAATTCAGAGAGGCTGTCTAAGTTTTTGAAAAGGTTGGTGGACGAGAGGGGATTCGAACCCCCGGCCTCCTCGTTGCGAACGAGGCGCTCTCCCAGCTGAGCTACTCGCCCACGAGCAGCAGCAAATCCATCTTAACAAAGCAGACTGACGTTGCCAACGCAGGCCGTGCTCATCGTTTTCAGCAAACAAACGAATGGGGACGCAGTTTGTTGAGTGTGTTGCGCCTGGTCCACTGGCAGGCCTTGGGGAATTTTGTAAGAGCCTTACGGCTGATCGGCGGAGCTGGCCATGCGCTGCGCCATGATTTTATGGGCGTTCTGATAAAGCGCGCGCGCCTGAGGAACGGCTTCGACGGCTTTCTGTACTTGTGGGTCGCCTTCCAGCAGAACCTTGAATCCTTCCTGCATGTTGAACACGGACATGAAGACTTCCTGCTTGATCTTGCGCTTGATCCACTCCTGGTTTTCCGCCATTTCCGGTTCTGTGTAATGGACATTGTGTTTGCTGAGGTACTCGCGGAAAGTCCGCACCACGTTGTCATCGACTTGGAAATCCTTTGTGATCGCAGGCTTTGTCCCGAGGAAATAGCGCGCGAAGCCTCCTGCGCCGTATTCCCCCGGGAAAAGCACATCGTAGCGAAACAGCTCTTGCTGGAACTTCGTCAGCTTTGGCGCTTCGACGACGATGTCCGGAGTGATTCCGCCGCCGCCTGTTACTTGCCGGCCGCTATCTGTCAGTTTCACTTCTGTCGGATGATCCGGCACCTTGCGCTCGTAATGGTATTCGTAGAGCGAGACCGATTTGTAATCCCGCTGAATCAGCCGGCCGCTAGGCGTGTAATAGCGCGCGGTGGTCAGGGCCAGACCGGTGTTTTCGCTAAGTGGAGTAACCGTCTGCACCAAGCCCTTGCCGAAGGTCGTCTCGCCAACGATAAGGCCGCGGTCGTGATCCTGCACCGCTCCGGAAACAATTTCCGTTGCCGACGCCGAATTGTTATTCACCAGAATGACGAGAGGAGCCGTCATGCCCTGGTTGCCGCGCACAGCGTAATAGCGGCGTTCCGGTGAAGTTCTGCCGTGGTGCGAGACGATGAGTTGGTTCTTGTCCAGGAACATGTCGCCGACCGCAACCGCTTCATTCAAAAGTCCGCCAGGATTTCCTCGCATGTCGAGAATCAATCCGTCCAGCGAAGGAGCATCCAGCTTTTTCAGGGCGTCAGCAATCTCGCGGTCCGTGGTCTCATTGAATCCTGACAGGCGGATATAGCCGATGCCCGGCTTCAGCAAGAACGCAATATCCACAGAATGGCGCGGAATTTCATCGCGTGTCACGGTGAACACCAGCGGTTCGGGATAACCTTCTCGCGTGACGGTGATTTTCACCACTGTGCCTTTCGGGCCCTTCAACAAGTCGGCAACTTCCGTGGTGGAGAGTTGTTCGGTGGATTTGTCGTCCACTTTGACAATCACGTCGCCGGGGCGAATCCCCGCATTGTAGGCAGGCGCGCCCGCGTATGGCGCCAGCACGACGGTATGATTTTCCCGCGGTCCTACGATCATTCCGACGCCGTAGTATTTCCCGCGCTGGTCTTCCCGGAGGAGCGAAAACTGTTTGGCGTCAAAAAAGCTGGAGTGCGGATCGAGCATCCGGAGCATGCCCGGAATTGCTCCCTGGTAGACGGCCTTGTCCACGTCCACCTGGTCGGCGTAGTTGTTCTGGACCACGTCCAGAACGCGGGTGAAGTCGCGCACGGCGCCCTGATAGTCGTCCGCCGAAGCCGTGGTAGCCCGCACATTGGGCCCGTAAATGCCCCCCAATGCAGCGGATAACAGCAGCACTCCAATGGCAATCACAATCCCGCGACGCTCTGATTTCATTCTGACCTCGCGCCAAAATTCATAAAATTATAGCACACCGCAAAGTCCGGTTTGACAGCGGCGGAATACCCTTTCTATGATGCCAATGGGGTCTTAGACGGCTATAGGTTCGAAATGTTGAGCATTCCGCACATGATTGTGGTTTTTGTCGTGGTCCTGGTGGTTTTCGGGCCAAAGAAGCTGCCTGAGCTTGCGCGCGGGCTGGGGAAGCTCATGGCCGAGTTCCGCAAGGCTTCCACGGACTTCAAATCGGCTTTTGAAGAGGAGATGCGCGACCTCGAGAGGCAAGCCTTGCTGGCCGAGCGCAAGAAGGCTGCGGAAGCCGCGGCTGCGAGCACGGCCGGTAAGCCGATCCAGCCTGCTGCAGTCCCTCCCTCCTCAGCGACCGAGACTCCCGCGAACGAAGCCTCAGCAGACGCTCCTGCCGGTGAAACCCCCGTCATCACTCCCGTGGCCGAGTCCGTAGCGCGCGGCTCCGAAGGCCCCGCGGAAAACGGTACAGAAGCAGCTGCCACGAATTTAGAAGAATCTCCCGAGGATGTCCGGCATCCGGCGTGAGCCCGTGACTGACTCTGTTTCCAACTCGCAAGACTCCAGCCGCTCCGAAGAACCCGGCGGCACCATGACATTTTTTGAACACCTGACTGAACTGCGCAAGCGCATCATTTATTCCCTCTATGCCATCGGGATCGGCGCGTTCATCGGCGTTTATCTCGCAAAATATTTTGTGGCGTGGATCAACAAACCGATGTTGAAAGCCCTCGCGGACGCGCACTTGGATCCTAAGCTAATTTATACGCACCCGGCGGGCTATCTGAATCTTGTCATCACCGTGGGTGTGTACCTAGGAATCGTGCTGGCTTCGCCCATCGTGCTCTACCAGATTTGGCTGTTTGTAGCGCCCGCCCTCTACAGGCACGAACGTGGGGCCATCACTGGCTTCATGTTCTCCACAGTGTTTCTTTTCCTGGCGGGGATCGCTTTCGGTTATTTCATTATGCTGCCGTACATCCTGCACTTTCTGGTGACGCCTGGACCGCTGTTCATGATCCAGCGCGACGTCACGCCCATGATCAGTATCAACGAGTACTTCGATCTGATTCTGCTCATCCTTCTGGGCATGGGGTTGATGTTCGAGCTTCCTGTTTTGATTTTCTTTTTGTCGCTCTTTGGCATAGTGACGCCCCAGTTCCTCTGGAAAAACGCGCGCTACGCGATTGCGATTATCTCGGTCGTCGCAGCCATCATCACGCCGACTCCCGACGCGACAACCATGCTGGTGTTCATGGCTCCGATGATTGGACTGTATTTCCTGGGGATGGGGGTCTCCTTCGTTGTGACGCGGCGGAGAGAACGCCGCATCGCCGCTCCTGCGGAGGCGCGCTGATGACTGCTTTTTCTGCAAATTGCTTGCGGGATGTTTTGCTCTTCCATCTAGCTCTCGTTTGCTTGGCAGGTTGCCAGACCAGCGATTCCTCGCGGGGCGCGGGCCAGCCGCCTTTCATGAGCGCCGCCGCGTCGCCTCCCCCACAGGCGTCCGATGACGCTCCCCCGCCCGACAAGACCGGCGGCTTCAACGGCAAGCGCGCTTATGCGCTGGTTGCCAAACAAGTTGGCTTCGGTCCACATCCTTCCGGCTCTCCCGCAATTGCCAAGCTGCAGGATTTCCTGCAATCCGAATTGAAGAGCTACGGCTGCACCGTGGACACGGACAGCTTCACGGCGGACACTCCGGTCGGCCGCCTCGCGATGAAAAATATTGTGGCCAAAATTCCTGGAGAAAAGCCGGGCATCATGCTTCTTGGCACGCACTACGACACTTTGTTGACGGTGCCCAATTTTGTTGGGGCGGATGACGGTGGTTCCTCGACGGCCTTGATGCTGGAACTGGCACGCCTGCTATGCCCGCAGCGCGGGAAGTATGCCGTGTGGATTGCTTTCTTCGACGGCGAAGAAGCCATGCAGCACTGGAGCGACACCGACAGCCGCTATGGCAGCCGACAGATGGCCGCGAAACTGGCGATGAGTGGCGACCTTAAGAAAGTCAAAGCCTTCTTGCTGGCAGACATTGTTGGCGGCCGCAAGGCCCAGTTTTTGCGGGAAACCAGTTCCACGCCGGATCTAACCAATGTTTTTTGGAATACGGCTCACAAGCTGGGCTATAAGGCCCTTTTTCGGGATACCACAACCGAGGCCCAAGACGACCACGATTCGTTTCTCGCGCGCGGGGTTCCGTCATTGGATGTCATCGGAGACTTCATCAACAACGGTTACTGGCACACGCCCGAAGACAATCTTGACAAAATCAGCGCGAAGACCCTGGCCGGCGTCGGTCACGTTTTTCTGGAAAGCATCAAGGTATTGCAATCGCGCTAGGGACTGTCTAAAGCAGCGATCACTTTCTCGCGCCGCCGCCTACGCCTCAAACCGCACGTCGTTGCCCTTTTGGATGGCCGAGTGTTTTGCGAAGTCCTCATCATTCCGGAACGGAAAATCCGAGCGGTAGTGGCTGCCGCGGCTTTCTTCGCGGGCCAGCGCCGCGCGTGCCATGACCAGCGCCAACGTGTGCAGATTGCGCAGTTCATGGCCGCTGCGCCCTGACTTTTCACACTGGGGATGCTCGATCGCCTCTAATTGTTTGATCGCTTCAGCCAGCTCTTTGCCGGTTCGCATGATGCCCACGTTGCGCCACATTAGGTCTCGGATTTTCGTCAGCGTCGCGCACGCGGCTGGCGCCGGCTTGGCGCCACCATTTTTGACCGGTCCGTTTTTCGCTGCTTCCTTCTGCACTGCTGAGGATTTGCCCGGCAGCGGGGCTGGGCTTCCAGCCAATGCTTGTCCTTTGCGTTTTCCCGCGGGCGCATCTTTCATCATGGCTTGTCCCGCCAGCGCGCCGAACACCAATCCTTCGAGCAGAGAATTGCTGGCCAGCCGGTTGGCTCCGTGCACGCCTGTTGCGGCAGTTTCTCCTGCGGCGTACAACCCGGGAAGGGAAGTGCGTCCCTTCAGGTCCGTCTTCACGCCGCCCATCATGTAGTGGGCTGCGGGACAAACCGGCGCGAGGTCGCTGGCCAAATCCAAGCCATAGCTCGCGCATGTCTCGTAGATTCGCGGGAAGCGTTTCTTCAGGAACTCTTCGCTCTTTTTCGTCATGTCGAGAAAGACGTGTGTGCTATTTGTGTGCTGCATCTCGCTGACGATGGCGCGGGCCACCACGTCGCGTGACGCCAGTTCCTGCGCCTCGTGGTATTTCTTCATAAAGCGTTCCAGGCCAATGTTGCGTAGGACGCCGCCCTCGCCGCGAAGCGCTTCGGAGAGCAGAAACCGCGGCGCGCCCTGAGTGGCCAGCGCCGTGGGATGAAACTGCATGAACTCCATGTCGGATAAAACGGCTCCCGCTTCGTACGCAATGGCCATTCCATCGCCGGTGGCGACATCGGGATTGGTGGTCTCTCGGTAGATTTTTCCCAGGCCGCCGGTAGCGAGCAAAACCGCGCCCGCACGCAATTCGTGAAGCGTTCCATCCGTTTCGTCAATGAAGCACAGCCCGGCAACTCTCCCGCGCTCGACAATCAATTCCGTGGTGAAAGCGTGCGCGCGCAGGTGCAGGTGAGGAATCGAGTGCGCCCGCGCCAGCAGCGCCCGGCTGATTTCGCGGCCGGTTGAATCTCCATGCGCGTGGAGGATGCGCGAGCGGCTGTGCGCCGCCTCGCGGGTAAACGCCAGCTTGGTGCCAGCGCGGTCGAATTCCGTGCCCCACTCGATGAGTTGGGTGATGTACTTCGGTCCCTCTTCCACCAGCATCGCCACGGCTTCCGCGCGGCACAGGCCGTCGCCTGCGTTGATGGTGTCTTGCTCGTGCAGCCCGATTTCGTCTTCATCGGAGAGCGCCACGGCAATCCCGCCCTGTGCCCAGGCGGTCGCCGAATCGCTCAGATTCGATTTCGCCAGCACCAGCACGCTTCCCGCTTCGCTGAGTTCAATCGCGGCGCGCAAACCTGCAATTCCACTGCCCACGACAGCGTAGTCAGCATGATGGATTTTGTGGGAAGTGGTCATGGTGGGAAATTGCGCTCAAATCGCCCAATTATGGTAGCACGAAGAAAATACCTGCATAAGAAGGCGGGTCTTGTAGGCGCCTGGGTGTGGGCTTGGCGAAGCGTGTGTTACATTGAAAACTGTCGCGCATGAAAATCACACGCATTCGAGTGCAATCTTCCGCCGGTCCTTACTTGGTAGTTGCTGGGGCGGGTGCGATTGGCCGTGGCGCGCAAGAAATAACGGCCCTTGGACACTTTTCCAGCGTTCATTTTGTTTCTTCACCGAAGGTTTGGCGGGCCGTTGGCAAAATCGTCCAGCGTGGCTTGCGGCTTTCGAATCGAAATGGCGTCCACCTTTTCAGCGACTCGGAGTCGGCGAAGCATCTGGGCAGCGTGGAACAAATCGCGCGCTCTCTGAGCCGTGCCGGAGCGGATCGCAAATCGCTGGTGCTCGCGGTTGGCGGCGGCGTTGTCGGTGATGTTGCCGGTTTTGTGGCCGCTTCTTATTTGCGCGGCGTCGCTCTCGTCCAAATTCCTACCACTTTGGTTGCTCAGGTGGACAGCTCCATCGGCGGAAAAACCGGCGTGAATCTTCCAGAAGGCAAGAATCTCGTTGGAGCCTTCTATCCGCCCCGTTTGGTGGTCACTGATCCCGACTTGTTGCGCAGTCTCCCGCCTAGGGAGTTCCGTGGTGGCTTGGCGGAAGTTATCAAGCACGCCGTGATTGCCGATGCTCTGATGTTCGCGCGGCTGGAAAAAGATATGGACAAAATCCTCCGGCGCGACCGAGACGTGCTTGGCTCTCTAGTCCCGCGCAACGTGCAGATCAAGGCGCGCGTCGTCAGCCGCGATGAGCGCGAATCTTTTCTCGGGCACGAAATAGGTCTCACTCCCGCCGAAGACGTTTCCCGCATCGTGTCTCTTGTTTGCCGGCTGGGACCTTTGCCGCCTTGGCCGGCAGTTTCTCTTTCTACTTTGGTCAAAGCGATGCATTCCGACAAGAAAACCCGTAGCGGCGTTTTGCGCTTTGTTCTGTCTCCGCGCCTGGGCCAGGCGCGGACATATGACAAAGTCCCGGTTAATGCCGTCGAGCGCATCCTCCATTTTACTCCTCGCCTAATCGCCGCGGCAACCGAGCGTCCCGGTGTGTTGAAATGAGTGAAATCTCTGCGCCGGTGAAAGGGAGCAGGCCCGAAGGCGCCACTACCGAAGCAGAAGCCTCCAAAAAAGTTCGCGAGATGTTCACGCAGATCGCGCCGCGCTACGATTTGCTAAACCATCTTCTGTCGTTCGAATTGGATCGTTTCTGGCGTGCGCGTGCTGCGAAACATCTTCGTCCAATTCTTGAGCGGCCGGATGCTTTGGTACTGGATCTTTGTTGCGGAACCGGGGATCTTGCATTCGCGCTCGCCCCAGCAGGAAAAGCCCGCATCGTTGGTGCGGACTTCGCGCACAGCATGCTCGTCCGCGCCATGGCCAAGAGTGCGGACGTGCCACCAGCGGACGGAGCTGCCGCTGCGAAGCGCATGCCATTTTTTGAAGCCGACGCTCTCCGCTTGCCGTTTGCGGATGCTTCTTTTGACCTAGTGACCAGTGCTTTTGGTTTCCGTAACCTCGCCAACTATGAAGCCGGCCTGCGCGAGATTCACCGCGTCCTCAAGCCTGGCGGCACCGTTGCCATCCTTGAATTCGTCGAGCCGCCAGAAGGATTTTTAGGGGATTTATACCGCTGGTATTTTACGAAAGTTCTCCCACGAATCGGCTGGCTCATCTCCGGCCATCAATCGGCTTACACATATCTGCCGAAATCCGTCGCCCACTTCTTCCGCCCACCCGAACTCGCCGCGCTCCTGAGCTCGGTCGGCTATCAATCCGTCGATTTTCGGGGATGGACCTTAGGCGTGGTGGCTCTGCATACTGCCGTTCGCGTTTAGTTAGGATCGGCACGCTGGAGTCTCGGATTGCTTTGAATAGGCAGGTACTTGCATTCCGGCAAACCGCAAACGGTAAACCGCAAACGGCGAACTAACCTCATTCCTCCAACCCTGCCGCACGCAACTTGGCCAGAAGCGTTTTCGGCGTAATCCCCAGCTTCTCCGCGGCGCGCGTCTTGTTCCACTTGCATTCGCCCATGGTATTTTCGAGCAGAGCTTTTTCCACGTGTCCTGCTGCGCGGCTCGTGACTTGTTCAAGCGTTCCTTCCCAGCTGAACTTTTCCGGCAGCATCCCACCAGGCAATTTGTCCGCATCGGGTTTCGTTGACGGCAGTTGCAAGGCATCCGCGCGAATGCTGACGCCATCCGCCAGAATCACCGCGCGTTCCATGGTGTTTTGGAGTTCGCGCACGTTTCCTGGCCAGCGGTAATGCAGCAGACGTTCCTTTGCTTCTTCGGAAATCTCCAATCCGGGCTTGTTGAATTCCCGGCTGAACTTTTCGAGAAAATGATTCGCCAGCAGCAGCACGTCGTTCCCGCGCTCTCGCAAGGGCGGAATCGTCATAGGCACGGTGGAAATCCGGAAATACAAATCGTCACGAAACAGTCTTTCCTGCACCTGCTTTTGCAAATCGCGGTTTGTGGCCACTACGATGCGAACATCCACGTCAATCGATTGCGTTCCGCCCACGCGTTCGAATCGTCTTTCTTCCAGCACGCGCAACAGCTTCGCTTGAATCGCCAGTGGCAGCTCTCCAATCTCATCCAGAAACAAGGTACCCCGGTGCGCCAGGTCCATTTTGCCCACTTTGCGCGCACCCGCTCCCGTGAACGCGCCCTTCTCGTGTCCGAACAGCTCGTTCTCCACCAGCCCTTCAGGAATCGCCGCGCAATTCAGCGCCACGAACGGCTGTTCGCGCCGCGGGGACAAATGATGAATCGCGAGCGCAAACAATTCTTTCCCCGTGCCGCTTTCCCCCAGCAACAAGCACGTCGCATCGGTCGCCGCCACTTTCTGGATTTGCTGACTCACTTCCTTAATGGAGGCGTGCTCTCCCACGATGCGCGGAAACCCATACCGCGCCGCGTATTCCGCCCGCAGCAGCAGATTCTCGCGTTGGAGCTCTTGTTGTTCCGCCGCTCGCTTCACTAACAACTTCAAATGATCCAGATCCACGGGCTTCTGCAGAAAATCGAACGCCCCGTCCTTCATCGCGGCAACGGCTTCTTCCACGGATCCGTATGCCGTCAACAGCAACACGGGGATCGTGGCGTCCGCCTGCTTCGTCTCCCGCAAAACGTCCAACCCCGACGCCCCCGGCATCTTCAAATCGGTGATCACCAGCAAATACCGGCGCGCGCGCACCTTTTGGATTGCGGCGGTGCCGTCCGGCGCTTCGTCCACGGAGTATCCCGCGCGCTCCAACGCCTTCCGCATCATGGCGCGCAATTCGGCTTTATCTTCAACAAGCAGAAGAGGTTCCATCTCTCTCGTTTCTACCACGAATCCTGGTATGTTCAGGGAACAACGGCACCCACGTGTGCGGAGAAGGGAATCTCCGAGTCAGTAAATGGCTCCAGATTAGTTTCACGAACGCTCTTGAATCAGCGAGCGAAAAGGGAAGTGTTATGCAGGGTCCAAAACGTGACAAGAGCCCGGCCGCACATGGAACGCAACCAGGCTCTGCCAAGACTTGGAACTTACCTTAAAACTATTTTTATCGTGCCCACCCCGGGTCTCCCCCGGCCTT
>QHYL01000714.1 GCA_003224105.1 Acidobacteriota bacterium
AGTCTCTGAGCTGCGTGTCGGCCATCGCGGCCCCGGCGGCAAGTTCGAAAATCCGGATATTCCGATCGCGCGAGGCACGGAGGTCATCAAGGGCCGCTCTCTCGTAAACGACCGTGCCATTTGTCCCAATGGCGCGTTTCCTGCAGCCGAGATCCAGGAGCGCGTGCCGGATTCCGAGCACATTCGCACTTTCCGTGTCACCACTGGCGTTTTAGGTGACGGCTTTGTGGAAGCCATGGCCGATCAGACGTTGATAGATCTCGCAAAAGCGCAGTGCAACAAAAGCCATCACAAAATCTGCGGCCAGGTGCTTTACGTTCCCGTCGTTGAAGCCCCCGGCCAGACTGCCGTCGGCCGTTTCGGCTGGAAGGACCAGCACGCGAGTGTTTTGTCCTTTTCCGCCGATGCTTACCTCAATGAGATGGGTATCACCAGCCGTCTCCAGCCGGACGAAGTGACTGATATTTGCAATGCCGCCACTGAACCCAACGACCAGCCGGGCGCTGATAGCATGTCCGACGTGGACCACTTCGCGCGCTTCATCCGTGCCAGCAAAGCCCCTGCTCGTGACGCTCAGCTCGCCGCCACTCCAAAAGCGAAGCAAGGCGCGACGCTCTTCGCCAAAATAGGCTGCGCGGAATGCCATGTGGAAACCATGACCACCGCTGCCGCCGGAACAAAAGTCACGGGCGGCGCATTGACGGTCCCCGCAGCCATGGGTGGAATGCAATTTCACCCGTATGGTGACTTCTTGCTTCACGACGTCGGCACGGGCGATGGCATCGTCCAGTCCATGACGGAGCATTATGGCAAGAAGATGTACTCGATCACCTGGAAGAATCTTTCCCTTCGGGAATTTGACGATACCGCCAATAAACTCCAGTTCGAAAAGCTCAAATCCACCGAAAAAGACGCGCTCCTCGAATTCTTGCGGTCCCTGTGAGTCACTGCTAAATCGGCCCTGACTGGCCCTGACTGGCGTAATTCGCTGGGCTTAGTGCCCTTTGCAAGGGCTGCTTCGCGCTTCGGCGCCTTGCCCTTTAGGCCAGTATAATTGTTTGCGCAAAGGCTCTTGCGCATCCCCCTCCGCCTCTTCTTTTCCTTGCTAGCCTGTAGATACGAAACGACATACCCCTGCCTTATGGAAGCATTGGAGTTTTCCACAGAGCGGGCATGTCGCCAACCTGAAACCCGGCCCAGCCCCTGCTCGCAAAAAAGGAGGCTCGCCGTTGGTTTTCGCCTATAAGGCGAAAAGGGGAATAACGTGAAAATCGCACCAGCTCTGCTCACCATTACTGGGATTCTTGGCGCGTTCGCCGCGGCATCCGTCGCCCAGGCGCAGACGCCATCCAGCGCACCTGCGAAAAGTGTTTCCCGCACCACCAAAGCGATGAATTACCGCCGCGGCGGCCCAGTGCCTAAGATCGACTTTCAGGGCACGGAACTAATGCAACAGGCCACCGGCGAAGCCAAGGTGCAGAACAAGGGCAACCGCGTCGAAATCGAAGTGAAATTCCTCGGGCTGGACGAAGCCACCAAGTTCGGCCTCGAATATCTGACTTATGTTTTGTGGGCCGTTTCTCCGGAAGGCCGTGCTGTGAACCTCGGTGAAGTGGTGCTCAAGGGTGGCGCGGGCGAAGTCAAAGCCATCACCGACATGCAAACCTTCGGCATGATCGTCACCGCCGAGCCGTATTTTGCCGTCACGCAACCCGGCAACACCGTGGTCCTCGAAAACACTGTACCCGCCATGGCCAAAGTCGAAAACATCAGCGCCAATTACGAGCTGGTGGGCCGCGGAGCCTATTCTTCTTCCAACACTAAGATTGAGAACGCCATCTTCGGCATCGACCGCAAGACCCCGCTCGAACTCTTCGAGGCGCGCAATTCCGTGCGCATCGCGCACACTGCTCTTGCCGATAAATATGCCGCTTCCACGCTGGCCAAAGCCGAGCAGCAGCTCCGCGCGGCGGAAGAGGTTTATGGCCGCAAGAGCGACAAGAAGGCTGTCGAGGCAGCCGCCCGCGAAGTTGTTCAAACCGCCGAAGAAGCCCGCGTGATGGCTGTGAAGCAAAAGGCCGAGGAAGATGCTCAGGCTAGAATTGCTGCCGAAAAGAAAGCAGCGGAAGATCGCGAAGCCAAAGCGCGCGCCGATGCCGTCGCCGAATCGCAGCGGCGCCTGGAAGCCGAACAGGCTCGCAAGCAGGCCGAAGCCGCGCAAGCAGAAGCTGTCCGCATGAAGCAGGAAGCGGAAAAAGCTGCCGCCGAAGCCGGGCGTCAGAAACAGGAAGCCGACCAGGCTCGCGCCGCCGCCTTAGCGCAACAGCAGGCCGCGGAAGCCGAAGCGCAAAAAGCGGCTGGCGAAAGGGCCGCTGCGCAGGCCGCCGCCGAGCAAGCTTCTCGCGATAGAGCCGCTGCCCAGGCCGACGCCGAAAAGGCGCGTCAGGCCGCCGCGCAAGCCGAAGCAGAAAAAGGTCAGCTTCGCGCGCAGCTTCTCGCGCAACTCAATTCCATTTTGCAAACCCGCGACTCTGCCCGCGGCCTCATCGTGAACATGGCCGACGTTCTTTTTGACACCGGCAGCTACACGCTCAAGCCCGGCGCCCGCGAAAAACTCGCGAAAATCTCCGGCGTTATGCTTGCGCACTCCGGCCTGACCATGCAGATTGAAGGTCATACGGACAGCGTCGGCGGCGACGACTTCAACCAGCAACTCTCTGAGCGCCGCGCCGATTCCGTCCGCGACTTCCTCGCGCAGAACGGCGTACCCGCTTCCTCCATTACCGCCCGCGGCTTTGGCAAAACCCAGCCGGTCGCTTCGAATGGCACCGCCGACGGCCGCCAGCGCAATCGGCGCGTCGAACTCGTCGTCAACGGCGACGCCATCGGCGGCACTGCGAACGCTTCCGCGTCCAACGCTCCCGGCTCGCAGCGCTAGCAAAAACACTGGAAGCTCTTTTTCTGAAAGCGCTGTAGCCAAAACCATCACGCCGAACGTCTTTCCTTCGGGCTACGTATACTGTATACAATGGTGCCCCTCGTTCTGAGGAAAGCGCGCGTGAGCACAGCCAAAGCCCTACGTTTCGAACTAGCTCTCCTTTTTGTAAGTCTGTTGCTTGCCACCGGCGTATGCGCTCAGGAGCGGGAGGAGCCTGGCAAGCCCATTGGCAAGGTCTCGGTCGTGCGAAACCTGATCCTCATGGAGCTCGACGAAGGCGCTCTCGGGCGCGAGAACCTTTTCGATCTTGGTCAGCATAGCCTTCGCTTCACTCCCGCGCGCGAAGGATACCGCGTCGAGAACCTGCCGCTCCAATGGGACGCGGACTTCGGCCAGAAAATCACGGAACCTCGCGTCGCGTTGCACAAGTTTTCTTTTC
>QHYL01000366.1 GCA_003224105.1 Acidobacteriota bacterium
CCGGACGGGTTTGCTATCACGAAGAGCCATCTGGACCTCGTGGCGCACGTTCCGGGCGCGGACAAGGCAAAGTTCGATACAGCGGTGAAAAACGCGGAGACGGGCTGCCCGGTTTCGAAGCTGTTCAAGGCGGAAATTAGCGTCAGCGCAAGATTAGTTTTGTAAGAATTTCGAAGGCGCCCCGTCGGGCGTTCTCACGAACCGGGACAAGCGAGTACAATGCCGCACATGATTCCAGCGCCAAGCGCGTTCGTCGCAGGTGTCGCTATCTTCTTGATTGTGATCTGGGACGCCTTCGAGGCGATCATTTTGCCCCGCCGGGTGACGCGAAGGTTCCGGCTCGCTCGCGTGTTCTACAAATTTACGTGGAGAAACTGGAAGTTTGTTACGCAACTGATTCCTTCGCGCAAGCGGCGGGAGGCCCTGCTCAGTTTTTACGGGCCGCTTTCGCTGCTGGTGCTCGTGGGTGTGTGGGCGGTGGGGTTGGTTCTCGCGTTTGGCCTGATGCAGTACGGAGCAGGCTCCGCGGTCAACATCACCGGCGGGCAGCCTGGTTTCGCTATGGACGTTTACCTCAGCGGAACGACTTTTTTCACGCTGGGGCTCGGCGACGTGGTGCCGCGAACCGCGCTGGCACGTGGGCTTGTGGTTACAGAAGCCGGTTTTGGATTCGGCTTTCTTGCAGCGGTGATTGGCTATCTGCCGTTTATTTACGGATCTTTTTCCAAGCGCGAAGTGAACATTTCACTGCTGGACGCGCGCGCGGGAACACCTCCGACGGCGGGAGAGCTTTTGCGCCGGCATGCTTATCCCGGCGGCGGCGAAGTGCTGCGGCTTCTCTTCAAGGATTGGGAATTCTGGGCCGCGGAATTGATGGAGAGCCATCTTTCTTATCCGGTGCTGGCGTTTTTTCGTTCGCAGCATGACAACCAGTCGTGGATCGCCGCCTTGACAGCGATTCTCGATAGCTGCGCGCTGGTTAGAGTAGCGGTGCCGGATACTTGCCAGCGGCAGGCGGAGTTGACGTTTGCAATTGCGCGCCACGCGGCGGTTGACCTTTCGCAAGTTTTTAAGACGCCGCCGCGCGCGCTTCCGAACAATCGGCTGGCTGCCGAAGATTTGAAGCGGATTCGTGACATGCTGGCGCAACACGGCCTGAAAATGGGCAACTTCAGCGAAATGGAAGAACGGCTCGCCGATCTGCGGAACATGTACGAGCCTTATCTTTTCGCGCTGGCAGAGTATTTGAGCCTGTCCTTGCCGCCTTGGATTCCTGCCGCGAAAGGGAAAGACAATTGGCAAACCACCGCCTGGGGCCGTTCGGCGGGGTTGGTGGAAAAGGAAGGAGCCGCCATCGGCGTCGACGATCATTTCTAGTTTCTTAAGTTCTCAGCTTTTTCGAAGCAGCGTATGGAAACCGCGCGCATTGTCCCTTGGAGAAAATCATGAAAGCTATTCTTGTTCGTCAATTCGGCGGCCCGGAAGCCCTGAAGCTCGAAGAAGTGCCCACGCCCAAGCCTGCGGCCGGGCAAGTGCTCGTGCGTATTCACGCGGCGGGTGTGAATCCCTACGACACGTATATGCGCGCCGGAACTTATGCCGTCAAGCCGCCTCTTCCCTACACGCCGGGATCAGACGGCGCGGGTGTGATTGAAGCGGTCGGCGATGGTGTGCAAAAAGTGAAGGTGGGCGACCGCGTCTACACCGCGAAAACAGTCACGGGAGCTTATGCGGAATATGCGCTGGCGCTTGAAGGGCAGGTACATTCCCTTTCTCCGAAAATCAGTTTCAGCCAGGGCGCAGGCGTTTGGGTGCCGTATGGAACGGCATACCATGCACTTTTTCATTCGGCGAAGGCGCGCGCATCGGAAACGGTACTCGTGCATGGCGCCAGCGGAGGCGTGGGTTCCGCTGCAGTACAAATGGCCCGCGCGATGGGACTTACTGTGTTTGGCACGGCAGGAACATTGAAAGGGCGCGAACTGGTGAAGCGTGAGGGCGCGCATCAGGCATTCGAACACAGCAAGGCGGGCTATGCAGACGAAATTATGAAAGCGACCGCCGGGCGCGGCGTGGACATTATTTTAGAAATGCTCGCGAACGTGAACCTCGCTACGGATTTGAAACTGCTGGCAATCAATGGGCGGGTGATCATCATAGGCAACCGCGGGGAAGTCACCATCAATCCGCGGGACCTCATGGCGCGGCGCGCCTCGGCTCGCGGATTCACACTCTGGGCCATCACACCTGAGGAAGCAGCTGACATTCATGCCGGATTGATTGCGGGCTTGGAAAACGGTACGCTGCGTCCCGTGGTTGGAAAGGAGCTGCCTCTGGCTGAAGCGGCTCGCGCACACAAAGAAATTCTCGAACCCGGCGCCGCGGGGAAAATCGTCCTCTTGCCGTGACCACGCCCGATCGCAACTTTTGGCTTCCTCAGGGGTTCAGCAGCGGACGAGATTTTGTTTTATAATTGAAGTTCGGCGGAAACGACACAGAGAGATCTGTAACCCCCGGACCCACTATCGTGTACGCTGCCCTCACACTCACGATCTTTCTCGCGCAACAAAGCGCCATCAGCGGCTTTTTTCACAGGCTTTCCGACAAAACATTTAGCGGCATTTATCACCCCAACGCTTTCGACCTGGCGATGATGATTCCCTACTTCATCGTTTTGTTGGTTCTGGCGATGTACGGACTGCACCGCTACTGGCTAGTTTACGAATATTTCCAGTATTCGAAGAACGTGCCGCCCCTACCGCCGCCGGTCACAAACTGGCCGCGCATCACGGTGCAACTGCCAATCTTCAATGAACGCTACGTGATTGAGCGGCTCACAGAAGCCGTCGCGCGGTTCGATTATCCGAGAGAGCTGCTCGACGTCCAGGTGCTTGACGATTCCACCGATGAAACACAAGATGTTGCCCGCGCCTGCGTAGAGCGTCACGCCGCGCAGGGCATGCCCATCACCTACATTCATCGTTCGAACCGCGAAGGCTACAAAGCGGGCGCACTGGAAAACGGTCTGAAGACGGCGCAAGGTGAATTCGTGGCGATTTTTGATGCCGACTTTATTCCCGAGCCGGATTTTCTGCGGCGCACGATTCCGTATTTCTTGAATCCCGACGACGGCGAAAAAATCGGGATGGTGCAGACGCGGTGGACGTATCTCAACAGCGACTATTCGCTTCTGACGAATGTCGAGACGATTCTTCTCGATGGCCATTTCGTGGTCGAACACGGCGCACGTTCGCGGCGCGGCACGTTTTTTAATTTCAATGGCACGGCGGGCGTGTGGCGGCGCAAGGTGATTGACGACGCTGGAGGCTGGCAGCACGACACGCTCACGGAAGACACGGATCTTTCTTACCGCGCGCAACTGAAAGGCTGGAAGTTCCTGTATCTCCCCCAAATCGAATGCGCCTCTGAGCTGCCAGTGGACATGAACGGGTTCAAATCGCAGCAAGCGCGCTGGGCCAAAGGTCTGATGCAAACGGCCAAGAAAATTCTCCCGAAGGTTTTCAAAGCAGATGTGCCGTGGCACGTAAAGGCCGAAGCGTTTTTTCATCTGACGGCCAACATCAGTTATCCGCTAATGATTGTTCTATCGACCATGCTGCTGCCGGTGATGATCGTGCGCTTCCAGCAAGGCTGGTTCCAGATGCTGCTGATTGACCTGCCGCTGTTTCTGGCCTCGACCTGCTCCATTTCGAGCTTTTACCTGGTAGCGCAGAAGGAACTGCGGCCGAAAACATGGTGGCGCACTTTTTTGTACATGCCGTTTGTGATGGCTACGGGCATTGGCATCTCCGTGCGCAACGCGCAAGCGGTGATCGAAGCGCTCGTTGGCAAGCAAAGCGAGTTTGCGCGCACACCGAAATTCAAGATTGAAGGCAAAACAGGAACGTTCGCGAAGAAATCCTATAAGAACAAAGCGGGCTGGATTCCTTACGCAGAGGTTCTGTTGGGGATATATTTTTCGTTGACCGTAGTTTACGCCATTACCAACGATAACTACGGCACGGTACCCTTCCTGCTGCTGTTCGTATGGGGCTACCTTTACACTGGTGTCATGTCGCTGGGGCAGACGTATTTCGCGCATCTGCGGTTTGGCGTGAACGCTCCTGAAATGCGCCCGGCCGCCTCCGGTGCTCCAGGATTCTGATTAGAATGGCGGGTGCCGGGCGCTTTGTAGACTTCCTCTTTCCTGTATAAACTCTCTCGCCGTGCAAGTGCCTCCTGACGAAGTCTCTTTTCAAAATGGCGGCGTGACGCTGCACGCCGTTGTGGCCGGACCGAAGGACGGTCCCGTTGTTGTGCTCCTTCACGGCTTCCCGGAATTCTGGTATGGATGGCGAAAACAGATTGAGCCGCTGGCTGCGGCAGGATTTCGCGTCATTGTGCCGGATCAGCGCGGCTACAACCTCAGCAGCAAGCCGCACGGCGTGACTTCATACGCCTTGCCGGAGCTGGCCTCTGACGTCATCGCCATCGCAGATCAGCTTGGCCAGCAGAAAATCTTTCTGGCCGGTCACGATTGGGGCGCGGCCGTTGCCTGGAGCACTGCTTTGCTGCATCCGGGGCGCATCGAGAGACTTGCCGTCTTGAACGTACCGCATCCTTCGGTCATGCGCCGCTACGTCTATACGCGGCTTCCGCAGACACTGCGAAGCTGGTACATCTTTTTCTTTCAGATTCCTTGGCTGCCGGAAGCATTCTTATCCGCATTCAACTTTCGAGCCGCCGCCAGGGCACTTCAAGGGTCCAGCCGCCCTGGTACTTTTTCAGCGGAGGACCTCGTGCAATATCGTGCAGCCTGGTCTCAGCCACGCGCTCTCACGGCGATGATCCACTGGTATCGCGCCGCGATGCGTTATCGCATGCCGTTTTCTGATCGCACCGTGCGCGTGCCCACGCGCATTTTGTGGGGCGAGCGCGACAGGTTCCTCATGGCCGAAATGGCTCACGAAAGCCTCCGCTATTGCGCCAGCGGCGAACTCTTCACCTTCGCTGAAGCCAGCCATTGGCTACAACACGAGCAGCCGGACAGGGTTTGTCAGCTCTTGGTCCAGTTTTTTCAACCCTAGCGGTAATCGTTCATTGCTTCGGATACAATCACACGTCTGCGAGAAAACGCCTGTTTGCATCGAACGGATCCCCGCTCCTGTGCCCTGCGGGAGCAAACACAAATTTGTGTGGTGGCGAGGTGAACGCATGAGTGGTCGTCAATGGAGTGTAGCGGCTGCGGTTCTAGCTTTCAGTTTTCTCGCGAGTTCGGTGCAAGCGCAGGAGCGGCGCGAACGCGAACCAAACAGTGTTTACGCCGAGCGCCGCGCCAAACTGGCATCTCAGGTTGACGCGCCCATCGTCTTGTGGGGCTTCACCGGACGCGAAGAGATTTCTCAGGACTATATCTTCGCGCAGGAAGAGAATTTTTATTATTTGACGGGGCACAACGAGGAAGGGGCAGGGCTGATTGTGCTTCCAGCAGTTCAAAACGATCACGGGGCATCGAGCTCTTCCTGGAGCGGACCACGCGAAATCCTCTTTCTCCCCTCAAAAAACCCGGGTAAGGAAAAATGGAACGGCGTCCGCATGTCGCCTTCGGACCCAGGCATTGAAGCGCGCACTGGTTTTGCCAGCGTAATGCCCTTCCCCGAAATGCGAGCAAATGTGGAGAACCTCGTCAAGCTTTATCCAACGTTCTACACCATTCTTCCCTATGACAAGGAACTCGGCGGTTACCCGCATGAGAAGGCCGTTGTGGACTGGCTTCAGCTTGCGGCGCCGAAAGCAACACTGAAAGATGTTCGCCCGCAGATTGAGGGGATGCGTCCGATTAAGTCCCCCGGAGAAATCGCCTTCCTGAAGCAGGCCGTTGACCTCACCGTAAATTCCCACTTGGAAGCCATGAAAATGATGCGCCCGGGCCTGTACGAATATCAGGTGGCCGCAAAAATGGTGGAAGTGCACTCGATGGACGGCTCAGAAAGAGAGGGCTATGCGCCGATTGTCGGGGCAGGGCCGAATTCGACGGCCCTGCACTACGACAAGCTGTCTCGCAAGATTGGAGATGGCGACATCGTAGTGATGGACGTCGGCGCACAATACTCCGGCTATTCCGCGGACATCACGCGCACCATTCCTGCTAACGGCAAATTTACGGCGCGCCAGCGTGAGATTTACGACATCGTTCTCGGTGCGCAAAAAGCCGCGCTCGCGGCTATCAAGCCCGGCGTGCACTTCTCGTGCAAGGGCAAAAAAGACGGGCTGATGAATATCGCTTACGATTACATCAACTCGCACGGAAAAGACCGCGGAGGGAGGCCCCTCGGCCAGTATTTCATCCATGGACTGGGACACAACATTGGACTCAACGTGCACGATCCGGGCGACTATTGCAGCCCGCTGCAGCCGGGAATGGTCGTCACGGTCGAGCCCGGCATTTACATCCCCGAAGAAAACCTGGGCGTGCGCATTGAAGATGATGTGCTAATCACAGAATCGGGCCATCAGCTGCTGAGCGAGCGGCTGCCACGCAACCCCGATGAAATTGAACAAATCATGGCTGATGCTGCCAAGCAACGCAGCGGGCTAGGGCACAATCCCATCAGCAGGGACTCAAATGCCACTGAGAACGAGAACTCGAGCGAAGAAATCAAGAGCGTGATTGCGAAATATTCAAACTCCGTTGACGCCGCAGACACGAACATGGCTTCGCAGGTCTGGTTGGATTCTCCCGAGGCGTCGTTCATTCATCCTTTGGGCCACGAGCACGGCTTCGAACAGATCAAACAGAATGTGTACAAGCGGCTGATGGGCAAGACTTTCTCGGAGCGAAAGCTGAGCGTCCATGATGTTGCTGTCCAGATGCTCGGCGACGCGGCTGTTGCAGAATTCTACTGGGATTTCTCAGCTAAGTTCCGCAAAGATGGCTCGCCGATTACGACACACGGCCGGGAAACTCAGGTGTATCGAAAGACGCCAGACGGCTGGCGCCTGGTCCACGTTCATTATTCTGGGATGCCAGTTGCGGCAGGGCGCCAGCGTTTTTGAGCAAGTTTCTCCTGCCAGATAATCGACCGCGCAATTGACCGCGCAGAAGAGGGCCCTTTATACTGGATGTCCGCGCCGGCAAAGAGAAACACACCGGCGTGCCTCGAGTCATTCCGGATGAGGCCACCGTCCTGGCCCGCCTGAATTTCCGATATCGAAATTTCTCAAGGGAGCCTATGAGCAGCGTCAAGGCCACACAACTTCGCCCCGGCATGGTCATCCAGCACGAGGGCCAGCTTTTCACTGTGTTCAGCACGGAGCAT
>QHYL01000367.1 GCA_003224105.1 Acidobacteriota bacterium
CGACCGTGTACGCGACCAGGCTGTTGGTCGTCCCTAGATCAATTCCGACGATTCGTCCCATTTCCTAAATCAAACCTCCGCCAATTCCTTGGTGACGTTGGTAACCAGATTCCGAATGTACGACCGGCGATTCAGCAACTCGTTCAGCCGCGCCATGACTTCCTTGCGCTCCGCGTGGTCCGCCTTCAGCGCCGCATCCCACTCGCGGGCCGCCGCTTGCAGTTCGCCATCCACTTCGCCAAGCTTCCCTTGAAAATTCTTCTCTGCGGATTCCAGCCGCGCTTTCAATCCCGCCAAATTCTGGCCCGAGGCTTTCGACTCCCGCAATTCATCCAGAGATTCGTTCAGCTCGAAGACTTCTTCGAGCAGTTCCGGAGGCGCCTGCTGCTTCTTCCCGCCTTCCTTGCGCTCGCCTTCGATGGCCAGCAAATACTCGACGCGCGCGATCGGGTCGCGCAATGTGCGATACGCGTCGTTCAATTCCGAACTGCGCTTCAGCGAAAGCTCGCGTTCCTGCTCCGTGGCGTTCACGAAATTGTCTGGATGAAGCTTCCAGCTCATTTGCAAGAACTTCTGCTCCAATTCGCTCATTTCGATCCACAGCTTGCGCGGCAAACCAAAGACGGCAAAATAATCCTGCGACTCAACTGGCTTGGTAGACGATGATGTGGGCGCTGTGGTCATGAAATACTCTTCAAAATTCACTGCAAGGCACAAACAAAAATGGCTGGCGAACGGCCGCCAGCCAGTTCCGATTCAGAGTTCTGGCGATTACGCGGTGAACGAGCTGCCGCAGCCGCAGTTCCGCGCCGCGTTGGGATTCTGGAAAACGAATCCCTGGCGCATCAGCGTCTCCTCGTACTCCAGGGTCGTGCCGTTCAGGTAAAGAAAACTTTTCGGGTCGACGAAGATCCGCGCGCCAAACTCCTCAAAAATCTTGTCGCGGTCGCGCGCCTGGGTGTCCAGGCGCATGGCATAGGACAGTCCTGAACAGCCGCCACCCTGCACGCCAACGCGCAGCCCGCCAACCTCAGGAGACACGCCTTCTTTTTCCAGCAGCTTGCGAATCTGCTGCGCCGCGCGCTCGGTGAGGTGGATGGCTGGGGCGCTTACGACCCCCTCCCCCTCTTTTGTGTAAGTGTTCATTCTAAAGCACTTAGCTTTCCTGCAAGTCGTTTAGAATCAACACTTATGAGATGCCCTGCAAGTGTTGATTCTAAAGCAGTTAGCCGCTGGCTGGCGCGGCCTACCAGACTTGTGCGCACCATGCTGTGCAGCTACGGGCCTCGATTGCAACGCAGCCCACGGCAAAAGCTAGCCCCGACAGCGCTGGCCCGAGCAACAGACGGCCACGCAAGGCGGCTGCAGCGACGTTAGTGCGAGGCTTTCTCGGTGGCCGGCACTTCGACGCCGTGCTTCTTCTTCCAGTCGCCGATAGCGGCCTTGATGGCGTCTTCCGCGAGCACGGAACAGTGAATCTTCACCGGCGGAAGCGACAGCTCCCGCACGATGTCCGTGTTCTTGATCGAAAGCGCCTCTTCGACCGTTTTGCCCTTCACCCATTCGGTGGCGAGCGAGGAGCTGGCGATGGCCGACCCGCAGCCAAAGGTCTTGAACTTGGCTTCTTCAATGACCTGGGTCTCCGGATTGATTTTCATCTGCAGCTTCATCACGTCGCCGCACTCCGGCGCGCCAACGAGGCCGGTCCCGACGTTGGGATCTTCCTTGGGGAGGCTGCCGACGTTGCGGGGATTGTTGTAGTGATCCACTACTTTGTCGCTGTATGCCATTACCCGTTGCTCCTTGCCAGATTTTCGACACTTACGAAGCCCGCGCTCTTCACAGCCTTTTCCGAGAGCGAAACGTTCGGCACGGAAGCCGAACGGCCCGCGGTAAGCTGGCGAAGAGCATCCTTGATGTACTCGGCTCCGAGCCCGAGCATCTTCAAGAAAGCGCGCACCTGCTGAAGTTCGCGGAAGGAGCGCTCACCCCCGGTCTCCTCCTCCGCGTCGTAAGGCACGAAGCTGACGCGGAAAGCCGCACCTGTGCCTGCGATGGAGCGGTGAATGCGAATTGTTCCTTCATTTGCCATGGTTCGTTCTCAGCCCTTCTAGGCGGTTTGCCATTTCATTTTTGAGATGTCGATCCCCTCTTTGGCCATTTCGTAGAGCGGTGAAAGCTCGCGCAGCTTGGTGACGACCTGCACCATCTTGTCGATGACGTAGTCAACTTCTTCCTGTGTATTGAAACGACCGAGGCCAAATCGAATCGAGGTGTGAGCGAGGTCTTCGCCCACGCCTAAAGCTTTGAGTACGTAGCTGGGTTCCAGGGTTGCCGAGGTACAGGCCGAGCCGCTGGAAACCGCGACGTCGTTAATGCCCATCAGCAGAGATTCGCCTTCCACATAGGCGAAGCTCATATTCAGGTTGTTGGGCAGGCGGTGTTCCATCGAACCGTTGACGAATACTTCGTCCAGCTTAGCCTCCAGCCCAGCCTTCAGGCGGTCGCGCAGGCCGCGAAGGCGCACACTCTCTTCCGGCATCTCCTTTTGCGCGATCTCGCAGGCCTTGCCGAGCCCCACGATGCCAGGGACGTTCAGCGTGCCGGAACGCATGCCGCGCTCATGGCCTCCGCCATCAATGATGGCGGAGAGCTGCACGCGGGGGTTGCGGCGCCGCACATACAAGGCGCCGACGCCCTTCGGTCCATAAATCTTGTGTCCGCTGATGGCCAGCAGGTCGATGTTGTCCTTTTGAACGTCAACCGGAATCTTGCCAACGGCTTGCACGCCGTCCACGGCAAAGAAAATCCCTCGCTCCTTGGCAATCTTGCCGATTTCCGCGATGGGATTGACGACGCCAATTTCGTTGTTGGCATACATGATGGTGATCAAGATCGTGGTCGGCTTGATAGCCGCTTTCAAATCGTCCAGGCTGACCCGCCCGTCCTTCTGCACCGGCAGATAGGTGACCTCGAAACCATGCTTTTCGAGGTTCTTGCAGGTATCAAGCACGGCTTTGTGCTCGATGGCTTGCGTGATGACGTGGTTGCCCTTCTCGCGGAACATTTCCGCGATGCCCTTGATCATCAAATTGTCAGACTCGGTCGCGCCGCTGGTAAAAATAATCTCTTTCGAGGTGGCGTTAATCAGCGAAGCGATCTGCTGACGCCCGTTTTCTACGGCTTCTTCGCCAGCCCAGCCGAAGGAATGATTGCGGCTTGCGGCATTGCCGAATTTATTGGTGAAATACGGCAGCATCGCCTCCAGCACTCGGGGATCAACCGGGGTGGTGGCGTGATTGTCCATGTAAATCGGAAGTGTGACGGCCATATCCCTATTCTCCTAAGTCCTCAAAATCCTAAGTTCCTAATGCCACGAGCGATGGCTCGTGCGGATCTTCACTCATCTGCGCAATCGTGACCGAGCCCAACACACTTAAGATGCTCTCGTTCACGCGCCGTAACGGCTCTTTTACGGAGCAGCGCTGGGTCGCGTCGCAGTTCCCGTGGTTCGTGACGCACGAAGTGATCAGCACCGGACCGTCAATCGCGGAAATCACGTCCAACGCGCTGATTTGCGACGGATCCTTCGATAATTGGTACCCGCCGCTGGAGCCATGCTTTGCCGCCACAATGGATTTGTGGGCCAGCTTCTGGAGCACCTTGGCCATCAGCGTGGCGGAAATGCCGTATTCCTCGGCAATCTCGCTGGCGCTGCAGGCATGATCGCAGCGATGCAAAGCCAAGTGCTTGACGGCGATCAACCCGTAATCGGCTTTCTTGGAAAGCTTGAACATCGAACCTAAAGACTTACCTCTTCCCCCCCACATATACGACCGTTCTGGTCGCACATAGACTATATATCTTCTGCCAAGGAAAAGTCAACCCTGCACTGCAAATCTATGACCCATAAGGCCTTTTATTTGTGTAGGTTACAAGGGGACCAAAACAGTCTGGCTTTTGTGCCGAATTGTAGCAACCTGTATCGTCCCGTTGCGAATCCTAGGTAAGGCAAGCTGATTCTATTTGCACAATTCCCATCGCGAAGTGGGACTTGGAGGTGAGCCATGGCCCGCGCGTTCTCGGCTTGGAAGATACTAAAACGCCTTAAAATCGTTCGAGTCTGGCCTCTGATAGCGCTCGCCTGCCTGGCTGCGGCGCAAGTTCAAGCGCAGTCTTCATCCCCTGTTCTGGCAACTCCACACGAAAAGGACTCTAGGAAGATTCTAGTCGATTCCGCAGCGCAGACGTTCACTCTTGTGGGCGCCGGAGACATCGCCACGTGCAAATATCTGGACAATGCACGTGCAACTGCGAAGCTCATTGAAAAGATTCCTGGAACAGTCTTTGCCGCCGGCGATTTGGCCTATGAAAAAGGAAGCCCCAAGGAGTACGAGAACTGCTATGGCCCGTCCTGGGGGCGATTCAAGGACCGTACCAAGCCTGCCGTCGGAAATCATGAATATAACCGTCGCTCCGCTGCGGGGTATTTCGAGTATTGGGGCGAGCAGGCTGGGCCAGCCGGGAAGGGATTTTATAGCTACGATTTAGGTAATTGGCACGTCGTTGTTTTGAACACGAATTGCTTTGAGAAGGGGTTCGGCGGCTGCGGCAAAGACTCACCGCAGGAAAGCTGGCTGAGAGCGGATCTTGCGAAGCATCCCGATGCGTGCATCCTTGCCTATGGCCATCACCCGCTCAACAGCAGCGGAGTAAAGAAAAAGCACGCGATGCACCCGGAGCTCAAACCACTATGGGAGGATCTCTATGCGGCGCACGCTGACCTGTTTCTTACAGGCCACGAACATTTTTATGAACGCTTAGCGCCGCAGGATCCCCAGGGAAATCCGGATCCCAAGGGTGGAATTCGCCAAATCATCGTGGGCACGGGAGGGAGGCAACACGACGAAATAGGTACGCCGATTCGCAACAGCGAGGTGCGTGAATCGGGAACCTACGGTGTGCTCAAGCTGACGCTGGCTCCCGGGAAATACCACTGGGAATTCATCCCGGTGGAGGGCAGCTCATTTCGCGATTCCGGCGACGGCGTTTGCCACAATGCACAGTCAACCGCGGATTAAGCCTCCGCTGTCACAACCACCAAAGAAGTATGGAAGAGCGCCCAGCCGTCCGGCAGGCCATCCGTTGGCGTACTGGGGGCGATAGAGTTCGTCGTGATGGCCGACTCATAAATGTTAGTTAGGCCGTCGCCATCGGAATCGGCGAACGGGTCGGCAGAAACAATGTTCAGCGTGTTGCTGACAGTGGGAACGGGCGACGTGCTTCCGCTCCCATTCGTCGCGATGACCGTGAAAGAGCCCACGGCATTGGAGGCCAGCGTCAGGGTCATGGTGGCCGAAGTGCCGTTTCCATTGATATTCACGTTCGAAACGGAAATGGCGGCGGGAGCGAATGCGGGCACGAAGGAGAATGTCGCGGCGGTAAGATTGGAACCGTTTACCGTAAAGCCCACCGTGGGCGTATTGAGCACTTGCGTCGGCGCAATCGAAGTGATGACGGGAACTGCAAGCACGGTGAAGTTGCTGCTCGATGTGGCGGTCGAGGTTCCAACGGTGACGCTGATGGGTCCGGTGGTGGCGCCTGTGGGGACCGTGGTGGTCAGTTGGTTCGTCGTCGCGGCGGTTACCGTCGCGGTGGTGCCATTGAATTTCACCGTATTCGAGCTGGGCGTGGCGCTGAAGTTTTGCCCTTGGATCGTGACCGTCTGTCCCACACCGCCTTGTGCCGGCGAGAAACTGAAAACCGCAAGCCCACTGGGAGAGGTTGTCGAGCGGGTGATCGAGAGCAGGTTTCCTACCGCATCGTAGTTGTATGTGGCCACGTTGCCGCTCGGATCGATCACTTGCGTCAACCGGCCCAAAGCGTCGTAAACGTACTGGACGTTGCTCTGCGCCATCAGTGGTGACGCAAAGCTGTCCACGAACAAGAGGACCAGGCTTGTAAGTATCCACTTGCGCATCACGGAACTCCCGCTTTGCCGCCGATCAGCCACCTTCACTCCCTTATTGAACTTAATTCAATTCTCTCGTTAGCCAAGCAAGCTGCATTAGCAAAACACAGCCCGGTGCTTTCTGAACAAACCGCAGATAAGGATGGAGGCCGCACCCCAATCCCCTCAGCGTCTATCCGGCTGTCCCCGCGACTTGGCTGGGGGAAGAACAATAAGTTCAAAGACAGACGAAGGAGGCATACGCATTACCGCCGAAGAATCATCCTTAAAGATCTCCAGCTCAACAGGTCGACCTTCAACAATGTGCAAAAGGACGTGTATCGTAACTCCGTCCTCATCCTTCGCCTCGGCTTCGACTGGAATCCTCTTGACGACTGCCGCCGTCCCATTGATTTGGCTCTTTAGTTCAAGACTGCCTGTTTCGTCGATCCTTCTGACAAGCATGTCCTGAACCATTGGAGCGAGCTGCTCCCTACCTGGAAATTCCGCCTCTAACAGACGTTGTAGCAATGCCCGCTCTAAGCTGGTAGGTTCGCGAAATTGCTCTTCAGTGTTCATGCCAAGGATTCCATTAACGTTGGTTATGGCACTCCTACTGTGTATGTGCCAATATTTATTGTTCCATCGGCCAGGGTGAACGCCCTATAGACGATTGTTTGTCCATCAACGACTACCTGACCCCAGAAATTCCCGGTTGCGGTCGAGTTAGCTACGATGTTTTGGATATCAGCCGAAATCGCTGATTCAACGGCGTCCTGCGCCAGGCCGGTTCCGGCCAGATGTCGCGCACCGTGGCCGAACGTTACGTCAACAGCGTCTTCCACTAGCCCCTCAGCTCCGCTTTCTGCCGCCCCCTCAAAGAGGCCACTCGCGGCCCCAACCCCCAGCGTTAGAGCCCCTATTTCGAATGCGTTGAAGATCGGGTCGCTCAGATTGCCAAGTGGAGCTGGGTAGATATGACCGCGGCCGTCGCAGCCAAACTCTCCACCCGCGACGCGGACGCCGTTTACGTCACAGCGATACCACCCTGGTGGAAGACCGCGCCGGCGCGGCGGCTTCCTGCCCTTTAAAGGAGAACTGTCTGGAACGCCGCCGCAAGCAGTGGTGAAGCAGCCCCGGTTCATGCCACTTGCGTCCCTGAAATTGGCTGGCCCATTACCGACATAACCGTACAGATTGGCGTCGCCGCCGCTAAAGCCGAGTGGGTCTTCAGAGATGAATCTCTGTAATTGCGGGTTGTAGTATCGTGCTCGGTAGAAGTAGAGGCCAGTGGAATCGAGTTCGCGGCCAGTGTAGGCGAAACTGTTCGTCGTGGCCGCGCCGGTCACCGTTGTGTTGCCGAAGGGCTCGAAGGTGTAAGAAGACTGAACCGTGCCGGTGGAATCGGCGAGCGCCACGGTGCTCCCGAGAGCATCAGTCATGAAGCTGCGTGCGCCTGCCAAATCCGTACGCTGGAATACTTCGTCAATTCCGCCTGTGAGCAGATTTGCCGCGGCCGAAGAGCCGGAGATTTCCTGCACGGGATTTACACCGTCGAACAGG
>QHYL01000368.1 GCA_003224105.1 Acidobacteriota bacterium
TGCCTGCGCCGATAGTATCAATTTGAATCCGACGGAGTGACAATTCCGGCTTGAAGTCCCACCGTTCGGCGGTTTTTCCATGAAACTGGCGTATTTTGACTGTTTTTCCGGTATTAGCGGCGACATGACCCTCGGGGCCCTGGTCGATGCCGGCTGCCCGGTCGAGCATCTGCGTTCGGAGCTTCATGGACTGCAAGTTCCGGGCTGGGAGCTTTCCGCGGAAAAAGTCTGGAAGAACGGCATGGCTGCGACTTACGTCAAGGTGCGAACCGAGGATCAGCAGAAGCATCGGTCGCTCAGCGGGATTCTGGAAATTCTGAAAGATTCGAAGCTGGCAGCGCCGGTTCGCGATCGCGCTAGCGCTATTTTCACGAAGCTTGGCCAAGCCGAGGCACGAGTGCACGACGTGCCGCTTGAAAAAATTCATTTTCACGAAGTAGGGGCAGTCGACGCGATCGTGGATATCGTTGGGGCTTGCATCGGCTTCCACTTTCTGGGAATCGAAAGATTTGCCTGCTCAGCGCTGAATGTGGGAGGAGGCACGGCGAAGATGGCTCATGGCGTTTTGCCGATTCCAGCGCCGGCCACGGCAAATTTACTGCAAGGCAAGCCGACGTATTCGAATGGCGTGCAGAAAGAACTGGTGACGCCCACGGGCGCTGCGACTGTCGCGACGCTTTGCGACTCGTACGGGCCACAGCCAGCGATGAGCGTTAACGCGATTGGCTACGGCGCAGGAACGGCTGACTTGGAAGGGCAACCTAATGTTTTGCGGCTGATGGTCGGAGAAGCAGCGGAGAAATCCGTTCCAGGTTTCGATGAAGAAATTGCTGTCATCGAAGCCAATCTCGACGACATGAATCCGCAAATCTATGGCTACTTCTTGGAAAAGGCGCTGACCGCGGGCGCGTTGGACGTGTACACGACGCCAGTGCAGATGAAAAAGAATCGCCCTGGAACTTTGCTGACCGTTTTGTGCAAGCCACAAGACACGCAATCGCTCATGTCGCTGATTTTTGCAGAAACCACGACGTTTGGCGCGCGCACGTACCGGGCACAACGTCGAACTCTGCCGCGCGAATTCGTCAGCGTCTCGACAGGCTTTGGCGACGTGCGCATCAAGATTTCGCGCGTAAACGGCCGCATCCTGCACGTCGCGCCGGAATACGACGATTGCCGCAAGCTTGCAGTGGAGAAAAATGTGCCGCTGCAACGGGTTATCAGCGAAGCGTTGAGAGCCTATGAAACGGCAGGCAAAACAGTCTGAACATGTCACCTGGAAAACCCAAATTCTATCTCACCACGCCGATCTATTACACGAACGGCTTGCCGCACATTGGACACACCTACACTACTGTGGTTGCGGATACTATCCGGCGCTACAAGCGCATGCGCGGCTACGAAGTGGTGATGACCACCGGTACAGACGAGCATGGCGTGAATGTCGAGCGCGCGGCAAAGAAAGCCGGGATCCCGGAATCCGCGTTTGTCGCCAAAATGGCGGCGGAGTGGCGCGCGCTGTGGGATGAGCTTGGACTCACTGCGGACGAGTTTGTCCGCACCACGGACCTGCATCACGTTCGAACGGTGCAATGGCTGTTTCGGCTGTGCCGCGAGAATGGTTACGTCTATAAAGGCCAATACACCGGCCAATACTGTATCTACGACAATGCTTTTGTGAATGACGCGAAGCCGGGCGACAACTGTCCCGATTGCGGCCGCCCCACGGAAACGATCACCGAAGAAAACTATTTTTTTAAGCTCTCCGCGTTCCAGAAGCCGCTACTCGATTTCTACAAAAAGAATCCGGATTTCATCCGGCCGGAATCGCGCCGCAACGAGATTGTGAGTTTCGTGGAAGGCGGGCTCAAAGATCTCAGCATCACGCGCACGACCATTCGGTGGGGCATTCCCGTTCCGGGAGAAGAACCGCATGTTTTTTATGTTTGGTTTGACGCGCTTACAGCTTATCTCAGCGCGGTGGGCGGCCCGGAGTTCGAACGGCGCGGGATGTGGCCGGCAGACGTGCATCTCGTCGGCAAAGACATTATTCGCTTCCACACCGTTTATTGGCCCGCGTTTCTGATGGCGGCGATGCAGCCGGTGCCCAAGCAGGTGTGGGCGCACGGCTGGTTCCTGATGGACGCGGCCAAAATGAGCAAGTCCAAGGGCAACGTCGTCTTGCCGCGCCCGATCGCCAACATGCTGGGCATGGACGCGCTGCGTTATTTTCTGCTCCGCGAAGTAGTTTTCGGCCAGGACGGCAATTTCAGTTACGACGCGCTGGTCACGCGCTATAACAGCGACCTCGCGAACGGCCTCGGCAATCTCGCCAGCCGTACCGCCGCGCTCATTGAGAGAAATTTCGGCGGAAAGATTCCGAAAGCTACGGAACGCAAGCCGCAGGACGAGGCATTGGCGAAGGAAGTTCAGAATGCGATTGGCGAAGTGCTCGAAAACTACGAAAATCTGAGTTTCGCCCGCGCCCTGGAAGCGATTTGGGGCGTAATTGCCTCGGCGGACAAGTACCTCACGACGGAGCAGCCCTGGGCACTGGGAAATTCCGAGGAAGAGCAAGCGCGGAAGACTACGGTTCTGTGGACCACGGCGGAATTGCTGCGGATCGTTACTGTGCTGGCGCATCCTGTTTTGCCGGCGAGCACGGAAAAAGTGTGGGCATTGCTTGGACTACCGGGTTCCGTAGCGGCGCTGGAGCTTGACGGGCTTCGCTGGGGCCAATTGACGCCAGGGAAGCAACTAGGGCATGCACAACCGCTGTTCCCGCGTGTGGATAAAAACGAGGCGATAGAAAGGATTGAAGCAATGGCAAACGAAGAATTGAATCCTGGACCGGCTGCGCCGCCTGCGAAGCCTGCGGCGAGCACAACTCCGGGAGGAGCCGCGGCGGCACCGCAAGCGGCGCCGGAGAAAATCGGCATCGAGGATTTTGCCAAAGTCGAGATGCGCGTGGGACAAATCAAAACGGCGGAGCGCATTGTCGGTGCAGACAAGCTGCTGAAGCTAACCGTGGACATTGGTACGGAGATTCGGCAGATTTGCGCGGGCATTGCGCAGTACTACGAGCCGGAAAAACTGGTTGGGCGCAAGGTGGCCGTGGTGGTGAATCTTGCGCCGCGCAAGCTTCGTGGCGTCGAGTCGAACGGCATGATCATTGCGGCGTCGGTCGGACCGGAAGGGCGGCCGGTGCTGGCGGGCTTCCCGGACGAAGACGTGGAAATCGGCGCCCGTCTTAAGTAAGCGCATGCTATATATCATGCGCTTATGCCTGCCGCAGCCTGGCATCACAGACAATGGAACTGATTGATTCGCACGCGCACATTGATTTTCCGCAGTTTGCGGAAGACCGCGAGGCCATGCTTGAACGGGCGCGCGCTGCGGGCATAACCACACTTCTGGCGATTGGCACAGGTCCCGGACCTGAAAAACTCGACTCCGCACTACCGTTCGCCGAGAAACACGATTGGATTTACGCCACCGTGGGCATTCATCCTCACGAGGCAAAAGAAGTCACGCGCCAGCACCTGGATGAACTAGCACGACTGTCGAAACATGCCAAGGTCATCGCCTGGGGCGAAATCGGGCTCGACTATTTCTACGACCACTCGCCACGAGAAACGCAGCATAGAGTTTTTCGTGAGCAAATGGCGCTGGCGGCGCAAGAAAGACTTCCCATCATCATTCATTGCCGCGATGCGTGGTCAGATTGCATGAACATGCTGGAAGAGCATTGGAAGCTCACGGGTATCGGCGGGATTTTGCACTGTTTCAGCAGCAGTCTTGAGGACGCACGGCGCGGAATCGAAATGGGTTTCCTGATTTCTTTTGCAGGCAATTCGACCTATCCGAAGGGGCAGAACCTTCGCGACGTTGCGAAGGCTTTGCCGCTGGAAAAAATCCTGATTGAGACGGACTCTCCGTATTTGGCGCCGCAGGCTTACCGCGGCAAGCGCAACGAACCCGCTTATGTTGCCGAAGTAGCGCGCATGCTTGCGAGTGTGAGAGACTTGTCGGCTGACGAAATTGCCGCCGCGACTTCGGAGAATTTCAGGCGTCTTTTCCGTCTTCCGCGGCGGCAGAAGTCTACGGCCGCCGAATCCCGAACGTAGAAAAGACCAGGAGGAAGGCCATCGCACTGCTCACGGTCAAAGAGGTGTTCGATCTTGTCCGCGACGACCTCGCCCTGGTGGAAGACGAGCTCGCCCGTCGAAGCGATACGGCGTTTCCCGCGGTGTCCGAAATTGCCGCGTATCTGCTGGGGGGCGGGGGAAAGCGCTTGCGTCCTGCGCTCCTGCTGCTCTCAGCGAATTATGCGGGGCGAAAAGACCGCAGCGCCATTCGCCTGGCGGCCGTTGTCGAGTTGCTTCACAGCGCCACGCTGATTCACGACGATGTGATTGACAGCGCCGGCACGCGGCGCGGGCGTCCTTCGGCGAACGCCCGGTGGGGGAATCATCGCAGCGTGCTGACAGGTGACTGGCTGTACATGCAATCGTTCCAAATGGCGCTGGAAGAGCGGAACTTCCACATTCTCGATATCCTTATTGACCTGACACAAAAAATGGTGGAAGGCGAGTTGATCCAATTGGAAAAGATCGGCCGCATCGACGTGACGGAGGAAGATGCGTTGCGCCTGGCCACTTACAAGACCGCGTGCTTGTTCAGCGGCTGCGCGCGCTTGGGCGCGGTATTAGGACGGCTCGAAGACGAGGAAGAACAGGCGCTGGCGGAGTACGGAAGGAACGCGGGACTGGCGTTCCAGTTGGTGGATGATTTGCTGGATTTCACAGCGTCGGCTCAGCAATTGGGTAAGCCTGTGTTGAGCGATTTGAAAGAAGGCAAAGTCACGCTGCCGCTCATTTATGCGATGGAAAACGGTCATCGCGAGGCGCGCGAACTCGTCGCGCGAGTCCTTGCGGAAAAGGAATTTGACTCCGTGCGGCCGGAGACGATCGTTTCCCTGGTGCACGACTCCGGCGCGCTCGATCGCGCGCGCTGCCTGGCACAAGAGTACGCGCGGCGGGCCAAGGCTTGCCTCAATGGCCATCGCGACTCGGAATATGCGCAGGCGCTGGCCACGCTCCCCGATTTCATTCTGGAGCGCGAGAACTAAAACAGAGGTCGGAGATCTGAGATTAGAGATCCGAGAAAAGGCACCCCTGGCTTCGTCCCATGAAGGGTTCCCTTCCATTCAAGCTTGTTTATCATGACCGCTATGATTTACACCTCGGAACACATGTTTTCCCCTCGCAAAAATTCCGGCTGATTTACGAGATGCTCTTAAGTCAAGGTCTGGCAAAGAAAGAGGATATTTTGCGGCCCGAGCCGGCCAGCGACGAAGATATTTTGCGCGTGCACACGGAGGAGTGGGTGCGAAAGTTGAAAACCGGCACGCTCACGGCCAGTGATGTGATGCGTCTGGAAGTGCCGTACTCGCCAGAACTGGTCGAGGCGGTTTGGCTGGCGGCCGGTGGATCGATACTCGCGGGCCAAATGGCGCTGCGCGACGGATTCGGCTCGAATCTGAGCGGTGGTTTTCATCACGCGTACCCTGAGCATGGAGAAGGCTTTTGCGCGATTCACGATGTGGCCGTGGCGATTCGCAAGCTGCAGGCGGACGGCGACATCAAGAAAGCCATTGTGGTAGACACGGACGTCCACCACGGCAACGGCACCGCAGCCATTTTTCGCAACGATCCAAGCGTTTTCACCCTTTCGATCCATCAGCTCAATAATTATCCGGGGCACAAGCCGCCCTCCAACGTCGACCTGAACATGGATGACCGCGTGGAGGATGAAGAGTATCTCGGCGCGCTGATTCCCGCCGTGCAACAAGCGCTGGACAGTTTTCGGCCGGAGATTCTTTTTTACGTTGGTGGCGCCGATCCCTACTGCGAAGATCAGCTTGGCGGGCTCTCACTTACGAAAGAGGGATTAGAAAAGCGCGATCGCGGCGTGTTTGAGGAAGCCCGGCGTCGAGGCATCCCCGTCGCAACAACACTGGCCGGTGGCTACGCGCGCCGCGTGGAAGATACCGTTCGCATTCACGTAAATACGATTCTCGCCGCAAGCGAGGTCGCACTCGCTTTTCCTCCGGCTTCGGCGGCGCGAAGCTGATACACTCCCGTTCGCAGATTCACCGATCCAGAATTTTCAGAGGTGTGTTCATGAGTATTTTGCGTCGCAGTTGCCGTGTGTTTTTTTTCGCTGGCGCTCTCGCGTACTTCTTGTGTCTCACGGCGAACCCACAAGCTTCCCCGCCGGCGGCCAGAAAACTCAAGGTTTATATTTCCGTGGATATGGAAGGCGTAGCGGGAGTGGTTACCACAGACCAACTGGGTCCCGGCGGATTCGAGTACGAGCGCTTCCGTCACTTCATGACCAACGAAACGCTAGCCGCGGTAAAGGCCGCCAAAGAATCCGGCACGACGGAAATTGTTGTAAGCGATTCCCACGGAAACGGAGAAAGCCTGTTGATCGATGAATTTCCCAAAGACGTGCGAATCGTGCGTTCCTGGCCGCGCCACGGAGGGATGATGGCAGGGCTCGATTCGAGTTTCGATGCCGCCGTCTTCATCGGCTATCACGCATCAACCACGAACACACGCGGCGTGCGGGCACATACATTCTCGAGTGCCAACCTCACGCGTGTGTCACTCAACGGCAACGCGGTTACGGAGGGCGAATTCAACGCCGCCTTTGCGGGAGCCCTGGGTGTGCCGGTGATTTTTGCTTCCGGTGACGATGCTGCAATGGAAGAACTGAAATCGCGGCTTGGAAACATCGAAACAGCGGAGACCAAGAAGAACTTGAGCTTTCATTCTGCGGAGACGCTAACTCCTGAAGCATCCTGCGAAAGGATTGGGGCAGGAGTGAAAGGGGCGCTCGCACGCCTTCATGATTTCAAGCCGTACGCGATCAAAACTCCCGTCACTCTCGAGATTAGTTTCAAAAACTACATGCCCGCTCAGATGTTGGGTTACCTGAGATCCGTGCAACGAGTGGATTCACATACCATTCGGTTTGTGGGAAGAGACATGGCGGAAGTGTCCGACTTCGTGGATGTGGTGGACGGGTACAGCCCGGATTTAGCGCCTTGATTCCGCAATCAGGGCGCCGGGTCAATCTTCTCTAACGCGCGACGCACGGCCGAGGAAAGGTCCCGTTCGAAAGTGTCCGGCTGAAACCCATCGGAACGAAAGGCGATTGTTCCTTGACGATCGATGACGATGACGGTAGGAAAGGAATTGACAGAAAATAGCCGGTCCAGGCCATCGGTAAAGACAACTTCGGTAGTGACCTTGGCCTTCAGTAAGTAAGGCGCAACAAGCGTCTCATCTTCATCGCAGTTTGTGGACAAAAAGCGCGCTTCCGGCAGATCGTGGAAGTCGGCGGCCACGTGCGCAAATAGCGGCTCTAGCGCGTGACAAGGACCACACCAGGTAGTCCAGAAATTCAGCACCACTACTTTTCCCTTCGTGTCTCTCAAAGCATAGGGGGCGCCGTTCGATGCCTTGCGAAGCGTGAATTCAGAGAATTCTTTGACGCTGTCATTGTGCGCCGTTTTTTTCAACGCAGGCTTCGTAACCGTGTCATAAGTATTCAGCAAATATTCTCCCAGCCCTTGCTCCGACCCGTGCGCCAGCCTCCAAGCGTTTCCGATTTTGTTGCGAATGTCTTCCCGGCTGACGTTTCCGCTCTTTCCCTCCGCCAAAGCGAAAGCGCGCGCGTATTCCTGGATGGCGGTATTCAAATCTTTCTGAAGTTCCGCGGTCTCTCCCAGCCTTTCGGCCGCGGCGGCACTGGGAAAAGTCTCATAGCTAGCCGGCAGATCCTTTCGAGCGGCATCGTAATCCCTCAGTTTGAAGTAGAGATCGCCGCGCAGGAAGTGAGTGTTGGCGAGATCGCTCTTTTTTTGCTGCTCCCATTGTTCGAGAGAAACACGCGACGAACGTTCGGCGGGAGAGGCGCGTTCCACGAGGTCTAGAATGCGCGTCGAGTAGCTGACCGCGCGGCGGAACCCGGCCTGGTCCTCCTGTCGTTCCAGGAGCTCAATGGCAAGCAACAGGATGGAAATGTCGCTGGGATTCAACGACACCATGCGCTCGGAGTAGTCGGCAGCGCGGGCATTGTCTTTCAATTGGAGACTGGCCTCGACAAGGGCGCGATAGACGCTGGTGCGGTTGGGATAGTCCGGATACTTCTTCAGGAAGCCGTCGAGATTGCGAACAAGGGCGGCACGATCGCTTCCGGAGTCGCTGAGGGCGCGTTGCAGTTCCTCGTCCGGGTTTGGCGGCTTGGCCGATGATTTGTCTCGGGTGCTGCCAGGGTTCGAGGATTGCGACGCCGGTCGCTGGGCCGCGCAGAGCTGCGAAACCATGGCGCAGACGAGGAGCGCCGCCAAGGCGGGAGAGGAGGACTGGGAGAGCATGCCGCGATTCTAAACACTCAGGGAGAAATTGTCGCTATCAAGACGAAGCTATGCCCGATGGTTGTTCGAACGACGTCTAAATTAGACGTCTAATTTGGACTAGAGGCTCACTTTGATCCGGTGACGCGAATTTCACCCGAGGCCGTACGCACTTCGATGCGCCCCCCGCCATTGCCCACGCGCGCCCGAAGAGAATGTTTTCCCTGCTCCTCGACGACGATGGGAATGTCCGTTCGGATCTCCCCGGAAACTGCCTCCGCGGAAAGATGGAAGTTCGCTGAGGCAGGGACGCTGATTTGCACGCCGCCCGAAGCCGTTTTCAAATTCCAATAGCCTTGTCCGCCGGGATTTCCCTCAACGTAAACGCGCCCTGAGGCGGCATGGGCGGTCACGTCATTGGCCGCATCCTGAATCTCCACCTCGCCGCTGGCTGTATTTCCCTCAACGCGGCCACCGGGATGGGAGACGCGAATGACGCCGGAGATGGCCTTGACCCTGACATCGCCTTTCACGTTCGAAACCGTGACATTGCCGGAAGCACTGGAGACCTGCACATCGCTTCCTACGTCATTAGCCGTGATCGAGCCACTCGCAGTAGAGAGCTCGGCGTCGCGGTCGATTTTTTCGACGCGAATCGTACCAGAGGCGGCGTGGACCTTTACGGGGCCACGCAGATCGCGGATGTTCTGTGCGCCGGACGCGACCCTGGCATCCACTTCGGTGTCATGCGGGACCTGAATGTTGTAGGCGATGCTAACGTTCCGCAGGTGCGAGAAGTCCGCGCCGACGCGAATGGTGTCACCCCGCTGCTCGACGGGAGGATTCGAAATGGTGTCGTCGAGCCGCTTCTGCGGGTTGTCAAATCCGAAGCCGGAAGCTCGCACCTCTCCGTGCACGTGCACTTTGCCATCGGAACTGCCGGTGATATTCACGTCGCCCGAGGCATTTGAAAGTTCCAGGCGAATGGGGCCGCTGACATTGAAGCTGCGGTCGAAGTTCCCGCTCGCCGCTGCCCCTGTATTGCAGCCTCCAAGGGTAGCAAGGGCAAAGATGGCGGGGAAGAGCAGCAGAGAACTGCCAAGCTTGCGGTAGCGCGCCATCCTTCCTCCAAGGAAACCCTGACTACTCGGATGTTCCACTAATAGCTACGCAAAAACAATGGATTATGTTCCGGAAGCCGTTTTGCGGAGGGAGGCAGGGTGCCCCAGAGCTTCGTTGAGAGAGCCTTGGCGATAACCTTGGAGATCCAGCGCAACGTAAGCGAAGCCTGCGGATTTTAGCCGCCTGGAAATGGCTGCGGCCATTTCCGGCGACAGTGCGCGGGGCATTTCCTCTTGCGAGATTTCCACGCGCGCGAGATTGTCGTGGATGCGCACGCGAAATTGGCGGAAGCCCAGTTCGCGAAGGGCGGCTTCACCGCGTTCGATGAGCGCCAGCCGCTCCGGGGTGACCTCTGTGCCATAAGGGATGCGCGAGGCGAGGCACGCAGAAGCGGGACGGTCCCACGTGGGGAGACCGGCCCGCTGCGAGAGCGTGCGAATTTCTGCTTTGCTGAGACCAGCATCCAGGAGCGGTGCAAGAACCTTGTGCTCGGTGGCGGCGCGATGGCCGGGGCGAAAGTCGAGCGTATCGTCGGCATTCACGCCATAGGCGACAGCCGCGAATCCGCGCGAGTGTGCCAGATCGTCGAGCGCGGAAAACAATTCGTCTTTGCAGAAATAGCAGCGATCGGCCTGGTTCGCGCGGTAGGCGGAGTTTTCCATTTCATGGGTTTCGATGAACTCGTGGCGCAGCGCCAGTTTCTCCACAAACTGCTCAACGATTTCTCTGTCGTGCGCGGCGAAACTTGGAGAGAGAGCTGTAACCGATAGGGCGCGGTTGCCCAGGGCACGGTTCGCGGCCCAGGCAAGATAGGCGGAATCCGCGCCGCCGGAAAGCGCAGAATGAAACTCTTCATATCATCCTGAGTATATCGCAGCCGCTGCTTTTGCCGCGCGGACTCCACCCAGCGCAAGGTTCATTTGAAGTCCAGCAGGACGTCGACCGTGCCCGTGTTTGCATCGGCTTGCAGCCAATGCCCCACGCTTTCGTAATGGAGCGGCAGCTCGCCAAAAATTTGCTCCTGGTGCAGTTGCAGCTTGGTTAAGACGTCTTCGTATTTCGTTTTATCGAAAATTTCCCCTTGGGGAATGGGCCAGGCTGCATGCAATTTCTTCTCGGCGGTGGGCGAAAGGCCCGTCAGCACCATTTTGCCGAAGCGGTACTGCCGCCCTTCGTGAATAGCCACGGAATAGGAAACCGTGCGTGCCGAGTCGTCAAATGCCGGGACGGGATCGACCTTCGCGTCGAGATAGCCGTGATGTGCAAACTCTTCGCGAACGCGGTCCCATCCCGCCTCGATTTTCATGCCGTCCGCGACGTCACCGGGCTTCAATCCGACAGCGCTACTCAGAGTGAACTCGGAGACCGTTGCGTTTCCTGTCCAGTGGACTTCTTTCCAGTGATAAACCGGGCCTGGATCAATCGGAACAAAAACGGGAACCTGCTCCGGCAATGTCTGTTCGGGTTTGCCGGTCAAGCGTATCTCCGGCGGGCCCAGCTTCGGATGCAAACAGCCTTTGGCAAGGTAAATCGGCCGGATTGCTTCTGTGAGGAATAGATCGATCGACATCCTCGAATACGGTTTGCCGACGATTTCCTCGAGATGTTGCTGAACGGCTTTGGAAGTCACCAGGGAAGCGTCACTGAACTCCAGTTTTTCGATTCGCAGCGACGGGCCTTCCACCTTGAATAGCTGAATTTTTCCATCTCCATCGGCGTTCGGAATGACCTCGTGCTGGAGCGTGACCTGCAAGCCGTGCGAAGCGATTAATTCCTTGATCGCCTCCGCCGCTTGGTCGACGGCGCCGCCGCCCTCCGGCAGCGTTCCATCGAAGAAAGGAAGCTTCTTGCGAATGGCGTCGTAGAGTTCGGAATCCGCAAACCACGGAATGTTGTCAAAATAGGCCAAAACCCTCGGAGATTCTTCAACGTGGTAGGTAACGACGACGCCCGTACGAGTTTCAAAGTGGTAGCTGACTTTGTCGAAGAGGCCCGTTTGCACCAGCTTGTCCGCGCCGGCTTGCAAATCAGCGCGGCCAACGTCCGAACCCAGAACCAAGCCAGTTATGGCTACAATCTGGGCCTCAGAAAGATGTTTCTGGCCTTCTATGCGGACTTCGCGCAGAGACGCGGTTACATCCGCAGTTTGAGCTCGCGATGAATAGGCGAACGGCAACGAGAGCAGTAAAAGAAATGCGAGGCTCGTCAGAGAATTACGCCGCATGGATTCATTTTAGCTGAAATAAGGAGACGCTATTCAACGGTAACCGATTTTGCCAGATTGCGCGGCTGGTCCACGTCGCAGCCGCGGCGCACCGCGATGTGATAGGCAAGTAGTTGCAGTGGAATAATCTCGAGCAGAGGCACGAGCAGTTCGGGCGCCGGCGGCAGCTCAATAATGTGGTCGGAAGCTTCGCGCGCGAGTTGATCGTTCATGGTAACGACAGAAATCACGATGCCGTCGCGCGCTTTGACTTCTTTGATGTTCGACACGCTTTTTTCATAGCGGGTCATCGCTTCGGGATCGGATTCATCGCGAGTGGCCAGCACGACGACGGGAAGATTTTCGTCGATAAGCGCGTTCGGTCCGTGCTTCATTTCGCCGGCGGGATAACCTTCGGCATGGATGTAAGAAATTTCTTTGAGCTTCAAGGCCCCTTCGAGCGCGATGGGATAATGGATGCCGCGGCCCAGGTAAAGGAAATCCGTGTTGCGAAAAAATTGCCGCGCAAGATTTTCATAGAAGCCGGACGCATCGGCCTGCAGAATGGTTTCGATTTTGTGGGGGATACGCAGAGATTCCTGCATGAGGTTTCTGGCGGCCGCATCGCTCATTTTTCCACGCACCTGGCCGAGATAAGAAGCGAGTAGCAACAGCGCCGCCAATTGCGAAGTAAATGCCTTGGTTGAGGCAACTCCAATTTCCGGCCCGGCGTGCGTGGGAATGGTGCCGCTGGCCTCCCGCGTGATCATCGAGCCGATGACGTTGCAAATCGCAAGCGTCGGCGACCCTTTCAGTTTTGCCTCGCGCTGCGCGGCCAGCGTGTCCGCTGTTTCACCGGATTGGCTGATGCACACCGTCAGCGTCTTCGAATCAATGATGGGATCGCGATATCGGAACTCGCTGCCATAGTCCACTTCCACGGGAAGCCGGGCCAGCCGTTCGATCATGAATTTTCCAGCTAGCCCCGCGTGCCAACTCGTTCCGCACGCCACGATCCGCACCTGCTCGAACGCGCGAAACTGTTTTTCCGTGAGTTCCATTTCATCCAAAAAAACTTTGCCGGTATCCTGCGAAATGCGCCCAAGGAGCGTGTCTCTCACCGCCCGCGGCTGCTCGAAAATTTCCTTCTGCATGAAGTGCTTGTAGCCGCCCTTTTCCGCCATGAGGGGGTCCCAGGCGACGTGCTGCGGCGGACGTTCAACTGCGCGCCCGTCATGATCCATCACGCGGACGCCATCCTTCGTCAAAACCGCGATGTCTCCGTCAGCCAAAAAAAAGATTTTGCGCGTGTGCTCCAGCAGCGCCGGAATATCGCTCGCGACAAAATACTCGTGGTCTCCCAACCCGACCACGGAAGGCGGCCCAAGCCGCGCGGCCACAATTTTCTGCGGATCTCTCGCCGACAGAAAGACCAGCGCGTAAATGCCGCGCAATTCCTTCAGCGAACGCCGCACCGCTTCTTCAAGCGGCGCTCCGTCTCGCGAATTCTTCTCCACCAGATGCGCGACGATCTCCGTATCCGTTTCCGTAACGAACTTGTGCCCTTCCTTCTGAAGTTTTTCTTTCAGTTCCAGGTAGTTTTCGATGATTCCGTTGTGCACCACCACAATCTGGCCCGTGCAGTCGCGGTGTGGATGCGCGTTCTCTTCCGTGGGGCGTCCGTGGGTAGCCCAGCGCGTGTGGCCAATGCCATACGTGCCTTCGAGGGGCGACTTGGCAATCGCTTCCTCAAGGTTGCGAAGCTTTCCCGGCGCCCGCCGAATCTCCAGCTTCCCCGTGCCGTTCACGACGGCGATTCCCGCGGAGTCATAGCCGCGGTATTCCAGCTTGCGCAAGCCTTCAATGACCACGGGCACGACTCTCTTGGGACCAATGTATCCGAGAATTCCACACATAGAGGGACCTCACCTCGCTTGCTTTCTATCAGCGTAGCACGCTCAGCGGCATCGGGTGATTACCCGAGAGAGGCGCACTGCCGTGAAAACGTCAATCGCGCACCAATGCTATAATTCCCCCATGAAAGCACACGTTTGGGTCATGCCAAAGCGCACCGTCCTCGATCCCCAGGGACAAACCATCCAGCACGCTCTTTCCGGCCTCGGCTACGCTGCCGTGAAAGACGTTCGCCAGGGAAAATTCTTCGTCTTGAATCTTGACGGTTGGAACCACGACGAAGCTCAAAAACAGCTCGAGCGCATCTCCAAAGAAGTCCTCACCAATCTAGTCATCGAGGAATACCGCTTCGAGATCGTCGACTAAACGAACCACGCTCAACCTCGAATCAGCATTCATATAGGGCATCTTTTCTCTGAAGTTCTTGCTATGGCCGTCTGCGTGCCTCAAGCTATTGTGTGTCAACGGAGGTGTGAGCCTGATGAGACTGCTCATTGCACTTTGTTTAGTGGCCCCGACTGTCCTCCTGGCGCAGCACACGAGCAGCTTGTCACATCCGGAAGCCACGCAGAGTTACCTCACCGGGTTTGCGAACCAATTCTTGGCGATTCAAATCGTGCCCGGATGGACGGTTGCGACTTCCACCGGCCAGACGTTGATTCTGGTCAGAGGGAAATACCTTCTGTCAATCAATCCGATCTTTACACACGCGAGCGGGGTGATCGGTGGCAGATTCGGCGAGATCGTCAGCGGGAAGCCAAGTATCGACGCCGTGATGCGCCATGTAAATCAACCAGCGGGTGGCTTTGAATGCTCAGATTGGCCTCTCGAGGCAATTGTCGTCTCGAAAGAGATATCTTTGGGGATATTGTGAATTTTTAAAAAAGAGATGGTACTTAGCCCTATCGGTTAATGGCTTTTCGACGGTGGTGGCAAAGGCTTTCCGATGCAACGCTGTGACCGCCAAATCGAATTTCCAGGACTCATTTCAATAGTTGGACGCAGCGAACCAGACGAATCACACTCAAGGTGGGAGCCGGAGCTAAACCGATTTTTCGCGCTGTTTCTCAAGGAACGGGATCGACACAAATTCTCCATGCGATCATCTCATTCCGATTTCGAATGACAACTGATTTGCTAGAATTGCGAACTATGGCCTGTGGGGAGAAGCTGCGATTTGCGGTGCAGGGCAACGGCGAGGTGTCGGCGTTGCTGGTTCGTCCGCCAAGCGCACCATGGTTGTTGGTGCTGGGCCACGGCGCCGGGGCGGGCATGGTTCATCCCTTCCTGGAGAGACTTGTGGCGGAATTGGCAAAAGCGGGATTGGCGACTTTGCGCTATCAGTTTCCTTACATGGAGGAACGGAGGCGCGTGCCTGATAGGCCCGAGGTGCTGGCGGCCACGGTAGCTGCTGCTGTGTGCCTGGCGACGGACGTAGCGCCAGGATTGCCATTGGTAGCGGGGGGCAAGTCCATGGGTGGCAGGATGACCTCGCAAGCCGCAGCGCAAAATTTGCTCGGCCCTGTGAGGGGATTGGTGTTTTTCGGGTTTCCCTTGCATCCGCCAAATCGTCCTGGCACGAAACGGGCGGAGCATTTGGCGAAGGTCAGTGTTCCTATGCTGTTCCTGCAGGGGACGCGCGACACGCTCGCGGATCTGACCCGGCTGCGGCCCATCTGCGCAGACCTAGGGTCGCGCGCCGCACTGCATATCATTCCCGAGGCCGATCACTCGTTCCACGTGCCCAAAAAGTCAGGTAAGACGGATGCGGAAGTGATGACGGAACTGGCGCAGACTACGGCGGCTTGGGCAAATAGACTGAATGACGAAGGAGAGGATCATGGGAACCGCGTTGCTGGAGAGTAGAGAAGGACATGTGTTTCGAACATTCCGATTCACTCGAGAGTTGCTTTCCGGATGCGCGGCGGTGGGAATACTGATTCTCTTGTCGTTTTTTGCCAGCCCTGCGGCGGCAAATCCTGAAAGGGGAAAGGCGCTCCAGATTTACTTTGTGGATGTCGAGGGCGGCCAAGCCACGTTGTTTGTGACTCCGGAAGAGAAGTCGCTCTTGATTGATACCGGCTGGCCTGACAATAACGGGCGCGATGCGGATCGCATTAAGGCGGCCGCGAAGCTCGCCGGCATCAAGCAGATTGATTTCGTGCTTTTGACGCACTATCACCTGGATCATGCGGGCGGGATCGCCCAGCTTGCTGCGGAGATTCCCATTCGAACGGTGATCGACCATGGAGAAAATCGCGAGCCAAACAATGACGCCACCGAGCAGGTGTGGGAGAGTTATCAGAAGCTGCTGTCGAAGGAAAAACTCACGCGAGTAATTGCCAAACCAGGCGAGACGCTGCCTTTGGAGGGCGTGGAAGTTCAAGTGATTAGTTCTGACGGGGAGCTGATTGAAAAGCCTCTCAATGGGAGCGGCAAGAATGAAGCCTGTGACAGCTCCGCGAAACGGCCGGCGGACCAGACCGAAAATGCGCGCTCGCTCGGAGTGCTCCTCACTTTTGAAAAACTCCGGATTCTGGATTTGGGAGACCTGACCTCGGACAAAGAAGCGCAGCTGGTCTGTCCCGTGAACAAGCTCGGGACCGTTGATATTTACGTGGTTTCGCATCACGGGTCGGTGACAAGCAATAGCCGGGAGTTTTTGAACTCGATTGCGCCGCGAGTGGCCATCATGGGTAACGGCGCTTCGAAGGGCGGAGCTCCTTCTTCCTGGGAGGCGGTCAAGAAATCGCCGCGATTGGAGGATTTCTGGCAACTCCATTTTGCGAATGAAGGAGGAGCCGAGCACAACGTCGCCGACTCTTTCATTGCCAACGTTTCCGGACCCGATGCGGGCCATTATTTGAAGCTGACCGCGTGGGCGGACGGAAATTTCGAAGTCTTCAACTCGAGGACGAAACAGACAAAATATTATGAGGTGAAATGAAATGAAACGGCTCTGGTTACTTGGCTTGATCGGATTGCTCTCGATTCCATTTGTGAGCGTGAAGTCAGAGGTTACTGTTCCGGAAGGATACGAACACTGGACCAGTTCATCGCTGAAGCCCGTGGTGGAGACCCTGACCTGCCTGGCGGCGAAGGATGCTCATCATTCCGCGATGAAGCCGCTCGCTGACTTTCCAAACGAAGCGATCCTGGAAGTGCACAGAGAAGCGGATGGTCAGATCGAGTGGCATGAAACGCAGAGCGACATTTTCTTGGTGCAGTCCGGCAGCGCGACGCTGCTGGTTGGCGGAACGTATCTCAACGGCGAAACGACTGCGCCTCATGAAAAGCGCAACGGCACGATCCAAGGCGGAATTCGGCAGAAACTCGGGCCGGGGGATGTGGTGCGGATTCCGGCGAAGGTACCGCATCAGGTGCTGGTGGAGGGCGGGCACGAGTTCACTTATCTTGTTGTAAAAGCAAAGGGTTATTAGGCAACGCGGCGTAGTTGGTGGAGTCAGGCCTGACGGCCATAGAGGTGGCCTCAGCATGTTGGCGGCGCTGCTATGTAGATAGCCGCGCTTTGTAGTCATCAGAACGAAGTACTCTGCGCGACAAACTCCAGATTGATTTGTGCCGCTGAATTCCGAGACGCGGATTTTGTGGTGCATGCACCACGCGGATTTTGACGCCCACAGTTTGGAATTCGAGAACTTGGTATCGGACTTATGCTTCGGGGGCGGAGCCGACTACGACCAGCCCTATAGGAACCTGCGAACCGGACAGCGGGACAGAAAACTCCACGAGCCACAGGTCGCCTTCATCCAGGTGAAAAACAGACGGAAGCGATTTCGGATGATCTTCGGGAGGCGCGAGGCTCCATACGGAAGGATGATTCGACCCGGTGGCCTTGCGGCTCAGAGCTATTGTTTGATCGATCGTGAGCGTCGCCGCATCCTGGTCCGTGGCCGCAGGAGAAGCCAGCACGAAATCGCGCTGCGGCGCGACTCCCATGTGATTGCCGTTGTCAGGCAGCAGGGCGTAGCGCAGGGTGTACACGCCCGCCTTGATCAGTTGCTTGCGGTAGTCCTTGATCGAGTTTGGAAAGCGAATGGCGCCGACGAGCGTGCCTTGCGCGAGTTGCGGGAAGACCACACCTAGAGTCTGCGGGGTGTTGGCCTTTCCCGGAACGGCTTTGCCCAGCCAAAGGTCGCATACGGGGCCGGTGGGGCCGGTGACGCGAATCCCCGTCTGCGAGAGCGCAGCACGAATGGGTGCTGCAAGCTCTTTGGGAGGCGCTTCATTGAGCCCTTCCGCTTTGTAGGTTTGCGCCGAGGCGCTGCTTGTGGCGCATACGAGAAGAGCAAGGAAGAAAAGGCTAAGCAGAAACTGCCGCGTCCGAAACGCCTCCATTGGCGAGCACCTCAGAAGAAGAGAATTGGATTCAGCGCGCGTCTTTGGCCCCGTCCATAACGGCTTCGTTCTCGACCACCAAGCCCGCCCGAGGCACCACTTCCAAAAGACGCAAATTAAACCGACCGCTCGGGCGAACTTCTCGCTAAACAACATTCCCTACAGTTTCCAGATGCAGGCCACTTTGCCAGGTTTTTCTGAGCCAGGTTCCCTGGGCTTAGACCACAAACGTTCCGATGAAAGCGCTTCGGCGGTTGGATTCGTTCCAGGTGCTGCCGAGGTGATTGCCGCTATAGGACGACCGGCTGGCGACGGCAGGCATCGCATGGGTCAAATGCGAAACCAGAGGTTCGTAATAGACATCTTCGTTGTGGCAGATCTCATCGGTGTCCATGATCGCGCGAGTGGTAATGCGAGCCAGGTCGCCGGCTTCCAGCGAAGCTACGCCGTGGTGGCTTGCGTCCAAAGTAAAGCGGATGGGTTGAACCTCGGTTGCGATCACATTGCTGAGCAGTTTGCCGCCCTGGGCTTGAGCGAAGTTCGCCAGAGCTTCATGCTGCGCCGCGTTGGCGCGCTCGTCCACGATAAGCACGGCCTTGGCAGGAAGGGGATTACTGAAGGCATCGCCAAGCGTGGCGCTCGCGCGGACCACGGCAGCAACGCTCAATCCATCGAGCGAAACGTTTTGCCAAGTGCCTTTCTCCACGTGCCACGCCAGGACAGCTTCTTTGCCAGTCAAGTTGACCTCAGAATTGGCGAAGCAAGGACCGGTGTAAACGTCCGCGGTACGCGACTCGATGTATTCGCCGGAGACGTGCCCGGCCGGCTGGGCCGCCCGCGCGCAAGAGGGCAGAGCGATCAAAGCCCCCGCGAGAAGGAATGACGGTACGGCGCCTTTCACTTTCATTGTGACTACCTCCCTTGATCTCACTTCAAGAATATTTTCCCACCATCGTACTTCGCGTTCAATGAATCATTCCGCAGCTCTATGATGTGCGCACAACAGACGCTTATGTTGTTTCGCAGCACGAGCGGCCGGAACGGCATTTCTCGGTATTGGCAAACTTTCCGTCTGGCCCAATAAGAGATTGTGTTTGCGCACACCAAAAAGGCCCGGTCGGCATTGCATCGGCTTTTTCCTTTGGCGTAATGATGTCCATGCTGCCTGCAGGAGCGTCGCCGCCTTCGTAAAACATTTTCTTTTCTCGGAGGCGATGGCACACCGAGGCGTTCTGAACGAGTTCTGTCAGGGTTGGCATGGCTACGCTTCTCCTTTCGCGGCGGCCAGCAACGCACGCTTGACGGCAACTGTGGCCAATTTTACTTTGTAGCCGTTCTGGCTGAGTGGCCTCGCACCTCGGACGGCAGCTTCACCAACCTTCGCGGCTACGCTTTCGTTGATGGGCTGTCCGGTGAGTTCTTTTGCAGCATCATGGGCTTGCCAGGGAATGGGAGCTACATGACCGAGAACGATCTTGGCTGCGGTTACTTTTCCGCCATCGAGTTTCACTGCGACCGCCGCCGCTGCCAGCGGCCAATCGAGCGCTGTTTTGTGGCGCACTTCGTAGGTTGCGCTGCGAAGGCCGCGAGAGGAAGCAGGAATCACGATGTTCGAGAGGACTTCGTTAGGCTGAAGAACATTTTCTCGTTGGTTGTCGGTTTTCGGAATAACGAAGAAGTCGGCGGCACTGAGCTCGCGTTGGCCCTTGGCGCCCACCAACAGCAGCTTCGCATCAAGCGCAATCAGGGCTGGGGCGAGGCTCGAAGGATTCACGAAGTAGGCCGGTCCAGTGTTGCCGAGGATCGCGTGGTAGCGATTCTCGCCCTCGGGAACGAGTGATTTTCCGCTTTCATCCTTCGCCAGCAAACCGTAGCCGTTCCGGAAATACCAGCAGCGCGGCCGCTGGCAGAGGTCGCCGCCGACCGTGCCCATGGCGCGAATCTGCGGGCTGGTGATACCCTGCGCGGCATGCGTCAGGGCAGGATACTCGGCACGAATGGTCTTGTCTTCCAGGAGTTCTTCCATGGTGACGAGCGCGCCGATGGTCACTCCTTCAGCGGCAGAATGAATGCCATTCAGGCCTGCGACACTCTTGATATTCACGACGCGCTTGGGCGTGACGACATATTCCTTCATCAAGCTGAGCAAGTCGGTGCCGCCGGCAAGCACGGCTGCGTCGTTCCAGTTGGAGCCAAGGAGTCGAAGCACTTCTTGTTTGGTGCTCGGATGAGCGTATTCAAAGCGTTCCATTAGGCCACCGCTCCTTTCTGCTCCAGAGCCGCGAGCACTTTGTCGGGTGTGAGCGGAATCGTGGGCACGCGCACGCCGATGGCGTTGGCCACGGCGTTGGAAATGGCGGCGCCCGGCGAGATTACCGGCGGTTCGCCAAGGCCAATAACGCCGCGCTCGTCGAAGCCTGGGCCAGTCATCATGTGAACAACAATGTCGCCAAAATCATCGATCCCTGCGAGTTTGTAAAATTCGAGGTCGGCATTCAAGCAGCGCCCGGTTTGCTCGTCCATGAGTTTTTCTTCAAAGAGCGAGTAGGTGACGCCCATGATACAAGCGCCGTAGACCTGGCTTTCGGCAGTTTTTAGGTCAATGATGAGGCCGCAATCCTGCACCGCAACCAGCTTGTCAACGTGCACGATGCCGGTCTCCGTGTCCACGCTGACTTCTGCCATCTGCGCGCCGCCGACGCCGCTGGAAATGAGGTCGTCATTTCCGCGCTGGCGCTGGCCCACACCGGTGATGGGAGACGTTCCCAGCTTCGCGCAGGCCTGCTTCCACGAGATGGCTTTGTTGGGATTGCCTTTGACACGAATTTCTCCGTCAACCGCTTCCAGCTCCTCGGGCTTCACCGAGAGAGAAGGAGCCACCTTTTCCAGGAGTTGGTTAAGTGCCGCGGTAGCGGCGCGTCGCGTGGAAGAACTCACGCCGCCTACTGTTGTCGAACCGCCGGACGCGCCGTCAGCAGGATATTTCGAATCGCCGATGTTCACTTTCACCGCTTCCAATGGCAATCCCATCGTTTCCGCGGCGATGATGCCGATGACGGTGCGCGTTCCGGTTCCCAGATCCTGCGAGCCCAGCGAAACGGAAACCGAACCATCCGGCTGAATCGCGCAGTTGCAATTGCTCGGATGGCCCGCTCCGCCCCAGGTGTGAATGGAGACGCCCATCCCTTTCTTGATCGGGCCCGGCGTCTTGTCGCCGCGCGGATGCCATTTCTTCTTCCAATCCATCAGTTCGGAAGCCTTGTCCAGTTCGGTCGAATAGGTTTTTGAAAGCTGCCCGGTCATCTGGATGTTCTTCTGCAACAGGTCGACCGGATCCATGGCAAGCTTCGCCGCCAAATCGTCAAGCGCGGACATGGTGATGACGCACATTTGCGGGTGATTAGGCGCGCGCCACGCGCGAGACGGTCCGATGTTCGTCAGCACGGCAGTGTGCTTGACGCGGCGATCGGGAATGCGAACAACGTAGGGCAGGTTGGGTGCGCCACCTTGCGCGTCAGGCCCGCCTGTGCCCCAGGATTCGGACTGCCATCCCACCAACGTGCCATCCTTCTTCGCGCCCACTTTCACTTTTGCGTACATCGAAGGACGAGCTCCGGCGGCCATCAGTTCCTGGTCGCGCTCGAGCATCATTTTGACGGGGCGCCCGGCTTTTTTGGCGAGGCGCGCGCATGCTAATCCCCAGGTGTCGGCTCCGAACTTGCTGCCGAAACCACCGCCCATTACAGGGGTGAGCACGCGAACCTTGTCGGCGGAGGTTACGATGTTTGCTTTGGCGAGTTCACCAGGGATTCCACTGACGTTTTGAGTTGAAGCATACAAGGTGAGTTCGTCGCCATCCCATTCCGCCACCTGGCCGTGGGCTTCGAGACAGCAATGGGTAATCACCGGGGAGCCATACTCGCCTTCGCTGACGACTTCTGCCTGCTGCAGCATCTGGTCGGGATTGCCATCGGTCTGTTCTGCGAGTTGTTTTGTGTGTTCGCCAGCCTTGTCGGGGGCAGCGTCCGAAACGAGATGCGGAAGCTTTTCGTAACGAACTTGAATGGCGCGAGCCGCGTCGCGCGCCTGTTCTTCAGTCTCCGCGGCGACAGCCACGACTTCGTGGCCTTCCCAGAAGACTTCTTTTCCGGGCTCGGTCATGATTTCCACAGCCTTCACGCCAGGCATTTTTTCGGCGGCGCTGGTGTCAATACTAACGACTTTGGCGTGCGCGTAGGGCGAAAACACCATTTTGCCGTGGAGCATGTTGGGGCGGTTCACATCGTAGCTGTACTTGATGCGGCCCGAAGACTTCCAGGGACCATCAAGGCGTGAGATGCGCCTGCCAATCAAGTTGCATTTGTCAGTAGGAGGCCAATGATAGTCAGCCATCAGGCGCGCCCTCCTTTCGTTGACATTGCGGCTTGCACGACGGCGTTCCTCACGCCCATGTACGTTCCGCAGCGGCAGAGATTGCCGCCAAGAGCATGCTTTACCTCTTCGATTGTAGGATTGTGATGCGTATCAAGGTAGGCTTTGCAGGACATGACGAAACCCGGCGTGCAGAAGCCGCATTGTTGAGCATCGTTCTCCACAAAGGCCGCGGAAACAGCATGGAGCTTGCCTTCGAGAGCAAGTCCTTCAATGGTGCGAATGTCCGCGCCAGGTTTTCCCGTGCGGTCGGCAAGTTCAATTGCCAGCACGCTGCAGGAGTAGACCGGCTTGTTGTTTACGACGACCGTGCAGGCGCCGCACGTGCCGCGGTCGCAAACTTTCTTGGCGCCCGTCAGATCAAGATGATTGCGCAGAGCGTCGAGCAGGGTGACACGCGGTTCAATTGTTAGCTTCTTGGGCTCTCCATTAATGCGCAGTGTCATGGCGACGGGGCCGGGGCCAATGACTTCGCCGGCCGAACCCGCGGCAACTTCTTCCGGGATGGTTGCCGTGGTCGCTGCGGACGCAAGTTTGTGTCCGGCAAGAACTTGAGCGGTAGCGGCAACTCCCGTTCCACCAACTAACTTGACGAATTCACGCCTTCGGAGCCCGCGCTTCCGCTCTTCTTCACTCTTCGAGCTGTGTTCAGGGGCCTTGGGATCATCATCTTTGGTCATGCGGTGACCTCCGCTGCATTCGAGAAATGCCGAAACGGTTCGGGGCCGAGGGTGGGGCGTTTCGCAGGCGCCAGGAGCGAGCATCCCCGGCGTAGGAACGATAGCAGTCTGGAGAAGCCAAAAAAAAGTCCTCTTTTTTCGGCAGACTCAGACACAAGCGCGAATTGGTATACATCCCTTCATCCACGCTTCGCCGACCATCATAGGAAGCGCGGCGCTGAACGTCAAATTGAAAATACTGAATACCCGCTTTAGCGCTGTTGAACGGTGATTTTTGCGCTCTTGTATCTTTTGTATCAGGAAGCACCGGGACCAATGGCCACGACAAAGTAAGTTGCGGGAGTCAGGCCGACGTTCTTGATGCCATGTTCATCGTTTGAACGAACGAAGCCTACAGACCCCGGTCCCAAACGTGTAGAGTTGTTGTTCACAGTGATGTCCACCGTGCCCTCGCGAATGAGCCACATTTCCGAATGAGTGTGACGATGCGGTGGGTGCGGGGAAGCTCCTGGTGGAAGCGTCGTCTCGTGGACCTCGACCGATTCCCCTGTGGCAAGTTTTCCCTTCAGGACTGGCCGGATCGCCGCCGTGTTCGCGGTGTGCACGGGCAATTTGTCGTACGGAAACATCGCGGAGGGCAAATCGTCCGACTGCTGCGATTGGGGCTCGGCTTTCATCACCAGCGGCGGGAGCAGAGCAGAAGGGATGAGCAAACACATTTCGCGGCGCGTCAGAGACATTGCGGAACTCCTTTGTTTGCTGGCAAACGGATTCTGTCTTTAGGACAGGAGACCTTCCTGAGAAAGCCTCTCGACTTCGACGGAAAGAATATTTAGCATCCCCTCGGTTGCCAGGGAAGCAGGTTTTTTCCGCA
>QHYL01000369.1 GCA_003224105.1 Acidobacteriota bacterium
ACCCGGAAAACTATCGCGATCACGACGAAATTCTCTCCTGGCCCGAGCTCGACCGTCTGGCCGGAATCTTCCTCGACCTTGGCATCCGCAAAATTCGCGTTACCGGCGGCGAGCCTCTCGTCCGCGATGGCGTGGAAGCCTACATTTCGCGCCTCCACGCGCGGGGTTTCCCCGACCTCTCCATGACCACGAACGGTCACCTCCTCGCCGAGCGCTGTGACCGCCTGCTTGCCGCAGGCCTTCGCCGTATCAACATCAGTCTCGACTCCCTCGATCCCGCCAGGTTCGAGCGCATCACCCGCACGCAGTCTTTCTCCAAAGTCATGGATGGCATCGACGCCGTGCAAAACTCGCGCCTCGCACCCGCCAAAGTGAACGCCGTGCTCGTGCGCGGCATCAACGACGATGAAGTCGAAGCCTTCGCCCAATTTGCCCGCGATCGCGCCGTTATCATGCGTTTCATTGAATTCATGCCGCTGGACGCCGACCGCCACTGGTCCCGCGAACTCGTGGTCCCTGCCGCGGAAGTTTACGAGCGCATCCACGCGCGTTGGCCTCTCGTTCAAATCCCTCACGAACGCAGCGAAACGGCTCGCAAATACCGCTTCGCGGATGGCGCTCCCGGCGAAATCGGCCTCATCGCTTCGGTTACTCAACCCTTTTGCGGCTTCTGTTCGCGCATACGCATTACCGCCGACGGCAAGCTCCGCACCTGCCTTTTCAGTAAGGAGGACCATGACCTTCGCTTCCTGCTCCGCGATGGGGCCTCCGACGAGGATCTGGCTCTCTATATCCGCTCCGTCGTCAACGAAAAAGAAGAAGGCCACCGCATAAATGAGCCCGGTTTTGTGCCTCCGTCCCGCACCATGGTCTTCATCGGGGGCTAGTTGGACAATCACGGCCTATATGAGAAAATGGAGTTTCACAGCGGTTTCAGGGACCGCAGGTAAAACCGCCTCTTAAGGTAAGAAATAAACCAGCCATGGGCCACCTTGTTTCTATCTCCGGAAGCAGCACCATCATCGGCGCAGAGCCGCCGGCAACTGTTCGCGCGCCGGAGATCGAGCCGGGCGTCGGTTGCAACTTTGACTCCTACCTGCTCATTCCCGATAACACCTTGGATGACCGTATCGCGGCCGCCAAAGACCGCCTGGGCGAAGACGTTGTCATACTCGGCCACCATTACCAGCGCGATGAAGTCATCAAATTCGCGGATTTTCGTGGCGATTCTCTTAAACTCTCTTTCCAGGCCTCCGAAACCTATTCTCGCTACATCGTTTTCTGCGGCGTTCATTTCATGGCTGAAAGCGCGGACATTCTCCGCCGCCAGCACCAAATTGTTGTTTTGCCCGACCTGAACGCCGGCTGTTCGATGGCGGATATGGCCGACATTGGCCAAGTGGAAGCCTGCTGGAACGAACTCGCGTCCGTCGTGGACACCCGCATGATCGTCCCCGTCAGTTACATGAACTCCACGGCCGCAATCAAGGCATTCACCGGCGAGCATCGCGGCTCGATCTGCACCAGTTCGAATTCCGCTGCGGTCATGAAGTGGGCCTTTGAAACCGGCGAAAGGGTTCTTTTCCTTCCCGACGAACATCTTGGCCGTAACACCGGCTATCGCATGGGCATTCCGCTGGAACAAATGATTGTTTGGGACCCCTACCAGGAGCTTGGCGGGAATTCCGCGGAGGCGGTTCGCAACGCGCGCATCATCCTCTGGAAGGGCTATTGCTCTGTACACCAGCGGTTCACACCAGAGCAAGTCGCACGCGTGCGCCGCGAGCATCCCGGCATTCGCGTCATCGTCCATCCCGAATGCCGCTTCGAGGTTGCCCAGGCGGCCGATCAGATCGGCTCAACCGAAGGCATCATCAAAGCGATCGAGTCTGCCCCTGCAGGTTCGGAGTGGGCCGTGGGCACGGAAATCCACCTCGTCAACCGCCTTGGCAAGGCTTTCCACGATCGCAAAGTCATTTCGCTCGACCCCAACGTTTGTGTCTGCACCACCATGTTCCGCATCACTCCGCAGCATCTCCTCTGGACCCTGGAGAACCTCGGCGCCGGCAACGTCGTGAACCGGATCTCCGTGGACGAACGCACGCGTTACTACGCCCGGTTGGCCCTCGACCGCATGCTTGCGTTGCGTTAGGCCAGCGGCAGAAATTGCGGTCGGTTTCTTCTTGCAAAGCTTCTAACTCTAGAAGAGACTTCGTTTGTGCTGTGTTTAATGAAGGACACTGAATCGAAGAAGACGAATGGCTGACGAAGATCCAGAGCAGGACGAGACTCCGGAGCCGCCCCAGCGGCTTTTCACGCTTTCCGAAGCCGAAAGTGTGCGCAAAGACCTGGAACCGTTTCTCGTCGAGGCCATTGATTGCCGCAAGAAGCTTTCAGGTCTCGATAACGACCTCTCCGCCGTTTCCGCCCGCATCATGATGATGGGCGGCGTCATCGTTCCTTACGAAAAACTCTCCAAGCTCCGCTCCGAGCACACGCAACTCGCGCAAACGCTCAAGTCTGCGCTCAACCGCATTCTTGAAACCGGCTGTATCGTCAAGGATCTGGACGTCGGTCTCCTCGATTTTCCCGCGATTATCGACAATCAGGATGTTTACCTCTGCTGGAAACTCGGCGAAGACCGCATCCGCTTTTATCATCGCCAGGACGAAGGCTTTGCCGGCCGCAAGCCGCTCGACCCCAGCGACCCCGGCCCAGGCGACAAAGTGCAGTAGCGTTGTTGTTCGAGCGAGAAGGTTTTCGTGTAGCGCCGGGCTTCCGCCCGGCATCTTTTTCTCAGTGAGCAACCTTGACTGATCATCGTACGAACCGCTTGAAGGATTCCGCCAGTCCCTATCTGCGCTCCGCAGCGCATCAACCCATTGACTGGCATGAATGGGGCGATGCCGCCTTCGTGCGCGCCAAATCAGAGGATAAGCCCATCCTCCTCGACATTGGCGCCGTGTGGTGCCACTGGTGCCATGTCATTGACAGAGAAAGCTACGAAAACGTCGAAATCGCCAAGATCATCAACGATCACTTCGTGCCCGTCAAAGTGGATCGCGACGAGCGCCCCGATGTTGACTCGCGCTATCAATCCGCCATCAGCTCCATCTCCGGGCAGGGCGGTTGGCCGCTCACTGGCTTTTTGCTTCCCGACGGCAAGCCCTTTTTCGGTGGAACATATTTCCCGCCCGAAGACCAGATGGGCCGGCCCGGCTTCCGCCGGGTGCTTCTTGCCGTGGCGGATTCCTACCGCAACCGCCGAGACGAGCTTGCGCGTGCCGCGAATTCCCTTTCGGAAGCTGTGGCGCGGGCCGAGGCTTTCACCGGCGCTCGGGCGGAGTTCGACCTCGGCGTTATAGACGCCCAAATCCAATCCATCACGCAACTCTTCGACATTAAGAATGGCGGCTTCGGCCGCTCGCCAAAATTTCCTCATGCCTCAGCGATTGATCTCCTGCTCGAGCGCTACCAACAGACCAAAGAAAAACATTTGCTCGCCATGGCGGAAACCACGCTCGAAAAGATGGCTCGTGGCGGGGTGTACGACCAACTCGCCGGCGGCTTCCACCGCTACTCGGTGGACGAGCGCTGGCTCGTCCCCCACTTTGAGAAAATGTCTTACGACAATTCCGCTTTGCTGAAGAATTACCTTCATGCTTCGCAGATTTCAGATAATTGGCGATTGCGCGAAACTGCCGAAAGCATTGTCGCCTGGGTAAACGACACTTTGTCCGATCGTCCCGACGGCGGATTCTATGCGAGCCAGGACGCAGACTATTCCTTGGATGACGACGGTGATTATTTCACTTGGACCTTGGAAGAAGTCAGGGCAGTGCTTTCCCCCGAGGAAGCGCGAGCGATTGAACTCCTCTACGACGTGGAAGCGCACGGGGAAATGCATCACAACCCTGCAAAGAACGTTCTCTGGGAGGCACGGAAACTCGAGGAGATTGCTAGCACTCTGAAGATAGATTGGGACGAGGCGAGCAAGCTGGCACTGACTGCTGAACACAAGATGTTGGAGGCCCGCCGCAAGCGACCCACGCCATTCGTTGACAAGACTATGTATGTCGCTTGGAATGCGATGTTTGTTTCGGCCTACCTCGAAGCGAACCGAATTCTTTCAGATTCCTCGTACTTGGGTTGCAAGGAATTTGCTCTCAAAACGCTCGACCGCATGCTGCGCGAAGCCTGGACCGAATCGCGCGGCTTCGCTCATCGCATCGGCGGCCCAACGCTCGAAGGCTCGCTGGACGATCAAGTCTTCAGCGTTCTAGCCTTGCTCGACGCCTACGAAGCCACGCTCGACCCACGCTATTTTTCCGCCGCGCAAAGAACCATGGACCTGGCCATCGCGCGCTATGGTGACAGCGAAAACGGCGGCTTCTTCGATCGCCCCTGCGACGCCGCTCCGATGGGCGGCCTCGAAGTACGCCGCAAGCCGTTTCAGGACTCCCCCACACCGGGAGCCAATTCTGTTGCCGCTATTGCCCTCATTCGTATGCACGCTTTCACCGGCGACGACCGTTACCGTTCATTCGCCAAGAAAACGCTCGAAGCTTTCGCCGGCGTCGCCCCACAGTACGGCCTCTTCGCTGCAACCTACGGCCTCGCCGCCACGCTCTTTGCCCGTCATCCCATTCAGGTTGTTATCACCGGTCCCGCCGACGACCCAGAGGCGCAAGCTCTCGAAAACGCCGCTCACCGCGTCTTCCGCTTCGGCAAGTCCGTTTTGCGCGTTACTCCCGCCACCCAACTCGCCGCGCTCGCCGGCGCTCTCAAAGAAACCCTTCCTCATCTCCCCGCCGACAAAGCTCTCGCGGTCGTCTGCTCCGGCCAAACCTGCCTGCCTCCCACCAGCGATCCCGCCCAACTAACGGCTTACCTCGAAAACGGCGCTGTCAATGCTGCAAACCTGTGAGTAGTCCAGTTCTGGCATGCTCAGCTTAGGACACAGATGCAGCATTATTGCTCTTTCACAAAATATTCTGTGAAAGCGAAGGCCTTCTCATCTTCGGCGTGTTCTAGGGCAAATTTCCGTAGTTCATCGGTAGGGGCGGTGAGGACTGTTTCACTCGGCCCCTCGACGTGGGCGAGGTTCAGCTTTCCCGCCTGAATCTGTTTCTTCACCCATTCGTCATCGAGAAGGTCTACGCGCACATATGTTTTCTCGATTCGCATTCGTCCGAAAACGTGGCTTGGAATGTAAGGGAGCATGGATATGTGCACGTTCAACTCTTCAGAGTCTTCCGGCGTCGCAAAATCGATGAAGGTATATGCGCCCAACCGCAGGAGATGCGCTGTCAGCGTCAGGTCCCCAGATGACTTTTTCGCGTCCACTCCTCGGAGCAGATAAGTGTTCTTTTCTTTCCCTTGGCTGAAAATCCAGTAACTATCATCCGAGCTCTTCTGATCTGGGGATTTCTGCATCCTCCACGCTCCGACGAGCCGCTCATTGAACATGGACTCCTCGCCAGTGTAGAGAGGAAATAAAGAATTTTCGGGCGCACAACCAGACAGGAAAGAGCTTGCGCCAATTGCCAGAAGGGCAAGTAGAGCTGGTTTCATGGTTTTCCCTCCCAAAAAGAAGACCAGGGGAAATCAATTGGATGATCCACCCCTGGCCAAGAATTGTCTATTTGCTGTTCAGCCTTTTTGCTATTTCTTTGGCCTCGACTCCGGAGGCACCATCCCATTCGCCCGGTAATACACCACCAGGTTGCCGTAGTGTTCTCCAGAATGCTCAATCAAACCGTACGCCAGGTCATACAGCCGGTCCAGATGCGGCCCGCCATCGTTTACCGATTCATTCAGTCCTTTGTCGCCCTTCGACTTGATCGCGTCGGCGCCGTCTTGCACGCATTTCTTCACGAACCCCACCAAATCCGCCTTGTTGTTGATTTTGAGGTCGGCGGGCTTGGGATCATCCGCGTAGCGCGGTTTCTGCCCTAGCGCGAAGTCCGTAAAATAGTACATGGACGCGGATACGTGCAGCAGCACTGCGCGAAACGTCCTTGAGTCCGGATTCGGCTTATAGTCGTATTTGTCTTCCGGCAAATCCTCGGCAATGGCCACCAGCTTCCGCCCAATCTCATTCCACTGCTCCAACACCGCCTGCGACGGGCTCGGCGCCGGTTTCGGCGGCTCTTTCTTCGCTTCCTGAGCCATTACAGGCAGCGCCGCCATCCCCACGGCCAACACCACACCACACAACCTCATCCACTTCGTCATTTGCTTTCTCCTCCGTTCGTCCCCACTTGGACAGGGCACTCTCTCTCAGACGCACGTTCTTGAGAAGTGTTTCCCGTTCGGCCAGCCGGAACCTGTCCTTTGGCCGGGTTTATCTTACGCAGTATTCAGGTGTTTCGTCATTCGAATTCCTGTTAGCCCACGTGCTAAAATTGAGCATTGCAGCTGGGGGAATCTTTATTGTGAACTGGTCTTTCTTATTTCTTCGGGTCGGGATTGGTCTGGGAGTAGCCGCGCTCCTCTACCTCTCGCAACGCTTCTGGTACCGCTCGTTGTGGCGCGTAACGGCGCACTGGGGCCGTTTGGGGCTTCGCCGCGGACCCCGGTTCGTCTACGTTGTCCTTCTCCTCCTGATGCTCGTTACCCTGATTCGAGTGGTGATTATGGGCCACTCGGGCATCACCCATCGGACTTCCTGGATCACCGTGCTCACGGGCCTTTGGTTCTTTAGCGCCCTGTTTGCTTACTTATCTGTAAAAACCGTTCATGGATTGGAGCGTGTTTGGCGCTGGTCTCACGCCGCCGCCCTTAAACGTGCCCCCGCTCTTGCCCAAAATGAGCAGCATTCTGGCGCCT
>QHYL01000711.1 GCA_003224105.1 Acidobacteriota bacterium
CTGCCGTGCTGCCATTGCCGCGGAGAGCTGTTACAGCGCCGATTCGGACAAAACAGCGCGTGAGAAAAGTGGATGGAAGGCGGCTGCGTAAGTCCATCAAGGCGACTGGTCGCTGAAGCCCGCATGCGCGCCGTGCTACAAAGAGTTAGCCGCGCGAAAGTGACCGTGGACGGCCGCGTTACAGGCGAGATTGGGCCGGGGCTGATGATTTTGCTCGGCGTGGGCCGCAGTGATACTTCGGCGGTTGTAACGCGAATGGCGGAAAGATGCGCGAACCTGCGCATTTTCGAAGACGATCAAGGGAAAATGAACCGCTCGTTGTTGGATGTGAAAGGCAGTGCTTTGGCGATTTCGCAATTCACACTGTACGGCGACGCGCGCGGCCAGCGCCGGCCCAGCTTCATCACCGCGGCGCCGCCGGAGCTAGCAAAAACGCTTTATGAGGAATTTTGCGACGCGCTGCGCAAGCTGGGTGTTACCGTCGCCACTGGAATTTTTCAAACCATGATGTCGGTGGAGCTGGTTAATGAAGGCCCAGTCACCATCCTCCTGGATTCGGACAACAACTTCTAAGCAGTATTTCGTCGCGGCAGAAGATAAGCCGCGTTGGACGAAAGCTGCTGTGCTGCGGGAATTGAAATCGCTGGCCGATCCTCCCGTGCGCGCGAAAATGGAGTATTTCGGCATACACGTCCCCAACGCCCACGGCATCTCAGCGCCGGTGTTGCACGTTCTTGCGAAGCGGATTGGAAAGAGTCACGCGCTCGCCTTGGAACTCTGGGCCACTGGAATCCACGAGGCGCGAATCCTGGCGACGCTGATCGGCGAATCCGAAAGAGTCACGGCTGCCGAAATGGATCTCTGGGTGCGGGATTTCGATTCGTGGGATGTGGTCGACGCAGCCTGCTGCTATCTTTACGCCCATGCGAAACCCGCATGGAGCAAAGTTTCTGAGTGGAGCCAACGGCGCGAAGAATTTGTGAAGCGGGCGGCATTTTCTTTGATTGCTTACTTGAGCTATAAGGACAAGGCTGCCCCGGGCGCCAGGTTTGCGCGCTTGTTGCGAGTGATCGAGCGGGAAGCCTACGATGAGCGACATTTTGTGCGAAAAGCGGTCAACTGGGCCTTGCGAAATATTGGCAAAAGGAATTCCCGGTTGAATGCGGCGGCGATTCGAACGGCGGAGCGAATTCGCCGGCAAGGGTCGCGATCCGCCCGATGGATTGCCGCCGACGCGCTCCGTGAACTGAAAGGTCCGGCGGTGCAAGCCAGATTGCGGCGAAAGGCGAGCGCAAAGCAGTGACGTCGAACGAGAAAAAACGGGAGCTGAAAATTCGGCTCGCAAGAATCGGAGACGCCGCGCGCCTCGCGGAGCTCTCCGGCCAGCTTGGCTATCCGGCAACGCCGGCCGAGATTCGCAAGCGGATGCGAGGAATTCGCCCGGCAGCACAGCACGCGCTTTTTGTTGCGGAAACCAAGGACGCCGGGGTCATCGGCTGGCTCCACGTAAGCAAGCAGCCGCTGCTGGAAGTGGAAATCCGCGCGGAGGTCAACGGCCTGGTTGTAGCGGAAGGCCACCGCAGTCTCGGCGCCGGGGCGCGGTTGCTGGCGGCCGCCGAAGATTGGGCGCGGAAACACGGCTGCAAAGGCATGTCCGTCCGTTCGAATGTGGTTCGCGAGCGTGCCCACCAGTTCTACCAACGCAACGGTTACGAGCATTACAAAACGCAAAAATCCTTCCGCAAGCCCTTGTAAACGCAATTAGCCCGCCGTCATCCTGAAGGCTGCGTCTCTTGCGGCTTGAGGATCCGGACTTAATCGCTTGCTGGGGACATCCTGCAAGATCCGCTCGAAATGGTCTTCCTTTTGTGGAACCTGCAGCGAAACCGGTCTCGAACCGCAGCAATATCTGCTTTTGTTGATGATTCGCGGAATTCCTGACGGGCAGGAGGCCACGGTCAGCAATCTGGCAGAGCGCCTGGTGCTGAAGCATCACAGCGTCGTGGAGCTGATTGACCGGATGGAAGCTCACGGCTACGTGCGGCGCAGCCGCAGCCGAGAAGACCGGCGGAGCGTTTTGGTGTCGCTGCTGCCCCGCGGCGAAAAACTGCTCGAGCAGGTGGCTCAGCATCGCGTCGGCGAATTGCGCGCGTCCGGGGCCGCGCTGGCCAACGCCATCGCGGCTCTTTTAGAAAACGGTCATGGGCTCTATGGCAGAAAGATTTCTATCGTTCGCCAGCGGAAAGGATTGGCAAAAAGGCGTGGATAAGGTTCAACAGGATAGCGTTCAACAAGGGATTTCTTCTCGCCATAACAAAAACAAGAGGACAAAAGGCCGGAATGAAGAGTTGGGCGATTTTTCGACCACGCTTCGTGTGTTGCCGATCTCTGCATTGGCGGTGGTCATCGGTGCGATATGCGCGTTCGTTGCGCTGGCGCTTTTGCGTTTGATCGGGCTTTTCACGAACTTGTTTTACTACGGCCACTGGGGCTCCGCGCTCGTTTCGCCAGCCGGAAATCATTTGGGATGGTTCAGCATTCTCGTGCCCATTGGCGGTGGACTCATCGTCGGGCTTATGGCGAGGTACGGATCCGAGCGCATCCGCGGCCACGGCATTCCTGAAGCCATCGAAGCGATCTTGATCAATGGCAGCCGCGTAGAGCCGAAGATTGCAGTCCTCAAACCCGTTTCTTCCGCGATTGCCATCGGATCGGGCGGGCCGTTCGGCGCCGAAGGGCCAATTATCATGACGGGCGGCGCATTCGGCTCGATGATCGCGCAGCTTTTTCAGCTGACGAACGCCGAACGCAAGACACTTCTGGTGGCCGGGGCCGCCGGAGGCATGTCGGCAACCTTTGCCGCGCCGGTTGCGTCGGTTTTACTTGCCGTTGAGCTGCTGCTGTTTGAGTGGAAGCCGCGCAGCTTGGTTCCTGTGGCCCTCTCCAGCATTGTGGCCTCGGTAGTGCGCCGCTACATTCTGGGATTCGGGCCGCTGTTTCCCGTCCCCGCGCATCCGCTGCATATCGGGCCCGCAAGTTTGCTGGGCTGCGCCCTGGTCGGCTTGCTTGCCGGTTGCCTTTCGGCGCTGCTGACGCTCTCCATTTACAAAGTGGAAGACGCGTTTCATAAACTGCCGATTCATTGGATGTGGTGGCCGGTGATTGGCGGGCTCGCGATTGGTTTGGGCGGC
>QHYL01000712.1 GCA_003224105.1 Acidobacteriota bacterium
TTCAACAAAGCCAAGGTCATCGTCGTTCTTTTCACGCCCGATGACGAAGCGAAACTCAAGAGCGAGTTCATAAAGAGAGGGGAACCGGCCTTTGAGCGCAAGCTGACCGGGCAACCACGTCCCAACGTTCTCTTTGAAGCAGGCATGGCCTTTGGCAGACAGCCAAACACGACGATTCTGGTGCAGGTGGGAAAGATAAGAACGGTTAGCGACGTGGCAGGGCGCCACATCGTTCATCTAACAAACTCGATGTCAAGTAGGCAGCAACTAATTGCAAAGCTAAAAACCACAGGTCTCGCTGTCGACGATGTGGGAGAGGACTGGCATACCGAAGGGGACTTTACATGATACTCGGCGACTGGCACGCTCTTTAGCGCTAGGTAAGGTGCGGGCATGCGGACGCTAGATAGCGCAGATCGGCCGCTGCGTTTCGTTGGAATGCACCGGAGGAACGCGGCGCGGACCAGCAAGGTTCTTTTCGCCGTAGGCCATCTTAGAGAAGAAGTAGATCAAGAAATCTGCGCCGGGAATGCAGATTGCAAAAAATGCGGTAAATGACATGTCCCACGCCTTGGATGACCTGCTATCCAATCTGACTTGCTCCCTTTGCCCGAACCGGGGAAGCTTTCACCGGCCCTCAAACCAAACCCGGGTCTTTCGCCTGGGGCGTTCCTTTCCCACGCCTGTCAAACTCACCTCACTATCTCCGCAAAACAAACGACTTAGAATTTCCTTGACTTCTACGTCATTTTGTGGTAACGTTTTAGTCAATGCCTGTCGGTCAGGCGGTACTTCTCATCCCTCCCCAGCAAACCCCTGCCTCTTTCAAGAAACCTGCTAAGCCCTTTATTTGCCACAGATCCGAAAATTCGCCCGTAAATCCTTTGCTTGCCACACTTCCAAAAATCGCTGTTTGTAAGTCCTTTGTTTGCCACACATCCGACACCCCCCGGGTCTTCAGCTTGTTTCTCGCCTCTTTCCCCCGCGCCACAGCGTCTCCGCGCGATCATCATCTCTTCTTCTTCTTTCCAAGTCGCCGCTGGCGACTTTCGTGCGCATTTACGTCCTCTACTTCCTTTGCCCCCTTTCTCGGCACTCGCCACTCGCCACTTCCTCCTCCCTGTCGTACACTCGACGTATCAAATTTACGCAAGGATTCGTCCATGACCACTCCCGCTCACTCGGTTCCCGCTTCCAAGCTCGCCCGCAGCGCGCGCAGCGACGAAATCGTCGCCAGGCACAAGAAATATCTCTGGCCCTCGGTCACCAACTACTTCCAGCAGCCTCTGGTCGCCGACCGCGGCGAGATGCAATACCTCTGGGACCTCGACGGCAACAAGTACCTCGACTTCTTCGGCGGCATCCTCACCGTTTCCGTCGGCCACTGCAATCCCAAAGTCTCCGGCAAAGTCGCCGCGCAGGTGAACCGCCTGCAGCACACTTCCACGCTCTATCCCCGCATGTCTACGGGAAATTTTGATGTGGTCGCGCTGCGTCACGCCTATTCCGGCGGCTCCGCGCTCGCCAAAGGCGTCACCGCCCACGCGAATTACCGCAAAGGCGGCGTGATTGGCGTCGGCATCTCGCACGCCGTGAATGCCTACTGCTACCGCTGCCCGCTGCACCTGAAATATCCCGATTGCGAAGTCGCTTGCGCGGGCGACGTTGAAAATCTCATCCAAACCGGCACCAGCGGCAACATCGCCGCGTTCATCGCCGAGCCGATTCAAGGCGTCGGCGGCTTCATCACGCCGCCGAAGGAATATTTCAAAATCGTTTTCAAAATCGTGAAGCAGTACGGCGCGCTGATCATTTCCGACGAAGTGCAAACCGGCTGGGGCCGCACCGGCAAGAAATGGTTCGGCATCGAGCAGTGGGAAGTCGTGCCGGACATGATCACCAGCGCAAAAGGCATGGCCAACGGCGTGCCGATTGGCCTCACGGTGACCACGCCAGAAATCGCCGGCAGCTTCCAGGGCGCGAACATCGCGACGTTCGGCGGGAATCCCGTCACCAGCGTCGCCGCCAAAGCGACGATCGAATTGATCGAAGAAGAAAATCTCCTCGAGAACGCTCACATCGTTGGCGCGCATTTCCGCTCGAAGCTCGAAGAACTGCAACAAAAGCATGCGCTCATCGGCGATGTGCGCGGCATGGGCCTGATGCAGGCGCTCGAATTGGTGAAAGACCGGAAGACCAAAGAACCCGCTCCCGAAGCCACCACGCAAGTGATGGAGCGCGCCCGCCAGAACGGCCTGCTCATCGGCAAGGGCGGCCTCTACGGCAACGTCCTCCGCCTCGCCCCCATGCTCAACACCTCCAAATCCGACGTCGACGAAGCCATCCGCCTCCTCGACAAGTCCTTCAGCGAGGCCAAGCTGTGAGTTCGTTTTGGTTCGTTATCGTTTGGTGTTTTTTCATTGTAGCGCCTCTGGTTTGGACAATCCGGCGCTGGTGGCGGACATCCCCTAGAATAACTGCCCCAGTATGGAGGAGCTATCTCTCCATTGGTGCCACAACTCTGGTCGGCTTGTCGGAATTGTTTTGGGTTGCCTCCGCGATCTGGATCATACGCACCGGCGGTGGATCTTACGATCGAATGTTCCAAGGGATTTCTTTTCTCGGATTCTTTGCCGCGCCGGCTCGGTTGCTAGCAAGCCTATTTGGCAAAGGAACCCTGAGATGGCCTGCATGTTGTCTGTCTGTTCTTGTGATGTTTTCTTGGCTGGTCTTGGGATTGGCTGATTTATGATTTCGCGACCCGTTAAGGCCGCGCCGGCTCTGCTGCTTTGTGGAGTTTTGGTCTGCGCCCAAGCGCCGCCCCAGAAACAGCTTTGGAAGTCCGTGTAATTTGCCATCGTGAAATTCAATGACGAGGCGCCGAAATCCTGGAGCATGTATCACACGGAGAAAAAAGGGCTGTTGCTAGTGCGCCTCTGGAAGCGCTATTTGCTTGTGAACGTGAAAGAGGAAGAAGTCTACGAAATCGATCCGCAAACCGTGAAGCCCGCTGGCAACAACGTCGAATGGTCGCTGGCCGACAAGCCCAGCGAGCCGCTCGAAACTCCGGAATGGAAGACGCGCAACGTCGGCCCCATGCAGCAAGTGTCCTTCCGCCTCGGCAAGAACGGCTCCGTTCTGCAACTCCAAATCCCGCTGAAGATCAACGGCCAGCCCGCTTATTGACGGGTGTAGGGGCGCACGCCTAGTTGCCGTGAACGAAAAATTTGAGGA
>QHYL01000370.1 GCA_003224105.1 Acidobacteriota bacterium
TGGCAACACGCGGTGGCCATGCTCCAGCATGGAAAGGTACGCTTGTGTGACGCCCAGTTTCCCCGCAGCTTGCTGTTGGGTCCAGCCTCTGTGCAACCTCGCCTCTTTTAGTTCTCGCCCATTCATAGGCTTGCTGCTCCCCGTTCCTGAGCCAAGTCCCTGTGTTTAGCCTCTCCACGTCGTCGTCCTAATATAACAGATATTGTTATATCATGCAAGAGGAGTGAACATGTGGCGCTCCCTGCGGGCACCTCTACTTCAGTCAAGGGAACAGCTGCGGCACCTGATGGGGCACCCTCCGTAATTAAGTTAAGGGTGCTCCACGCATCTTCAATCGGGCTCGGGCTTCTGCCCTCTGACAGTGTGAGTTCCTGTTTTATCCGCTACGATATCCACTTCCCACTTTCGACTCGCGGCGTACATGGTTGCAGAATCCAAATCGGCAACAACACCGATTCGTTACCAGTTCTATTCTGAACTGTGAAGTTCATTCCAGTAGAGTGCGGAAGTAAAGTCGCTTGGCTTTCTTTACTGGTGAATGAAAAGAGTCTTTCGTTGAGAAGTATTTGACTTTCTTGCTTACTATTTCCAAACCAGTGAAATTCAAATTGGCATGGCAACGCCGAACCTGGGGTCCCAGGCGCTGAGGCGAGAAGCGGCCGGCCTCAGAAGGCCGTCCCTACAAGACAAGGAGGTAGTTGCCACGCCGCTAAACCTGAGGCACCCGTTACGAAGCAGGGACTCCGGGGCGGGAGGCGAACTTCATCAGGCGGTAGACCGGGTAGCTGAGGACGAGCATCCCGAGAGCCAGCGGGGCGTTCTTCTGGTCCGTAAGAATAGAGCCAATCAGGAACAAAACGGAGGCCACCAGCGCGACTCCGGTGAGCCAGGGGTAGCCCCAAGCGCGATAAGGGCGCCGCAGTTCCGGCTCCCGTTTTCTCAAGGCGAAAACGGAAGTGTAGGAAAGCGCGTAATTGGCCACGAAGAAAAACGACAGCATGGCAATCACACGTTGGAACGGCCAGATCACAAAAATGATGCCCGCCATCGTGCTGAGGAGCAGGGCGATGGTTGGCGTGCCCCCTGGATTTACTTTCGTGGCCTGGCGGAAGAACAGGCCATCGGCGCTCATGGAATAAAGCGTCCTGGAGCAGAAAAGCTGATTGGCGTTGAGGCAGCTCAGCATGGAAATGACCATGATCGAACGGATGATGGGATCGCCGAGGCTGCCAAACACGCGATTGGCAACGGTTCCGAGGACAAACGTGTCTCCGGCGATTTGGTTGATAGGCACGATGTAAAGCGCGATGAGATTGAGGAGCAGATAAATCCCGATGATGGAAAGAACGCTGCCCAAAATGGCTCTGGGAACGTTGCGGCCGGGGTCGCGAACCTCTTCACCGAAATAGATGACGCCGTCCCAGCCGTCCACCGTGTAGATGACCGCTTGCAGACCCAGCATGATCGCGATGGCAAGAGGCCAGCCGACTGGTAAGGGCATGGCGACGGTGGATTGGGCGGCAGCCTTGTGTGCCGCTCCGCCCATGAGAAACGCCGCGGCGACAAGGATCACGAATGCGCCGGTCTTGAGCCCCGCGGTCAAGAGTTGCGCGCCGCTCCCCCAGCGAATTCCGCGCCACTGCAAAACGCCAAACCCGGCAATGATTGCGATGGAAATGATTTTCAGCTTTTGGGGCCCGGCAAGAATCGGAAAAAGATGGCCGCTGTATTCGCTGATGACGAGCGCGACGGCCGCGGCGGTACCGCAAGTGGAGAGCCAGTCGCTCCAGCCGACGATGAAGCCGGCGTACTCGCCCAAAGCGCGGCGCGAGAAATTGTACTGTCCGCCGCTGCGGGGAATCGCGGCGCCAAGCTCGGCCATGGAAGACGCGCCGCAAAGGGCGTAGAGGCCGCCAACGATCCAGATGCCTAGAAACAGCCACACCCTGGGGAGCTGCCTGGCAACGTCGCCCGGCGTGTAAACAATGCCGGCAGCAATCGTGTTTCCGATGGCCGCCGCCATCCCGAACCACATGCCGAGAACTTTGAGTAGCCGGCCGCGGCTGTAAGGTTGAGTGGAAGACGCCAACGAGTTGGTCGTCAATTTTCCCCGCTAGAGAGAAGGATAAGCGGCAACAGTAAGGCGGTCATCATAACTGGCAGAGCGAAAATTGCAAGCTGGCATTGGAATTGAGGGAAGCGAGTGGAACGGAGGGAATTGCTGCTCGATGGGGCACTTAGCGCGGCATGCCGACGAAGTTCCATTTGCCCCAGGCGAAAGACTCATGCACCGGTACAAAGTGCGAGTGAGCAACTCTTGTGATGAGTTCCGGCTGGCCGAGCCATTGCTTGTAAGTGGGGAGTTCATGCTCCACCATAGTAGCAAAGGCATCCATCTTGCCGGATAGCCATCGGATCACCGGCAGCTCGGAAACGACGCGAACGAATTCCAGAAACGGGGTGCGCCAGGGCTCCACAAAAACCACGAAACCATCTTTTCGCAAAACACGCTGCATTTCGGTGAAGGTTTGGTCCAGGTCCGCCGGTAAGTTCGGCAAATGATGCAGTCCACCTTGCACGATGAGCACGTCCTTGCTGCTGTCTCCAAAAGGAAGGGTGCGGCAATCCGCGACGATGCAGTTCGCGGAGCCTTTGTACTGAGCAATCAAGCGCGGAGAAAAGTCTACGCCTTCGAGGTGCGTGAACCCGAGGCGTTGCAATGCCACCAGGCCGTTTCCGCGGCCGCAAAAAAGCTCCACAATCTCAGCGTTGCGAGGCCATTGAGCGGCACCCCGGCGGTTCAGCCGGCGGATGAATTTACATATTTCCTGTTCATGCGTTTCGAATCGCAAATACGCCGCTTCCCACGGGTCGGAAGCCGGCGCTTCTTGCGCTTCGGTCTTTATTGGCGTTTCGAGCATCTGGACTTCGGTAGCGGTCTCCTTGCATTGAGCAATTTCAGCCAGCGAAGGTTCACACAGTCACACTTAATTCCAGGCAGGCGTTGGAAGCATTGCATTTTAGCTTAATGCGCGGAGCGATTCATGTGAAATGGGCGGTTGGGCGCGATATGATGTTGCCGATATGGGAGCTATCTTGACGTCCGAGAAGCCACAACCGGAGCGCTCCGACATAAGGCTGACGGTCGAAGTGTCTGTCGTCATTCCTTGCCTCAACGAAGCGAATTCGCTGGCGTTCTGCGTGGACAAGGCCGTAAACGCGTTTCGCGCCTCGGGCCTGACAGGCGAAGTCATCGTGGCTGACAATGGCTCGACCGACGGCTCCATCCAAATCGCGGAAGAACACGGCGCGCGCGTGGTGCATGTGCCGGAGCGCGGCTACGGCTCGGCCCTGCGTGCCGGAATTGCCGCTGCACGCGGCCCGCTTATCATCATGGGCGATGCGGACGATAGTTACGACTTCACCGACGTTCCGCGCTTCGTCGAGAAGCTGCGGGAAGGCTACGACATCGTGATGGGCAATCGCTTCCGCGGGGGAATCAAGCCGGGAGCGATGCCGCCTTCTCACAAGTACCTGGGCAACCCCGGCCTCACCGCGCTGCTCAACACTTTTTTTCACGCGGGCATTGGCGACAGCTATTGCGGCATGCGCGGATTTACGCGCGCTCTTTACGACCGGCTGGACGTGCGCAGCACGGGAATGGAATTTGCGCTGGAAATGATTATCAAGGCGGCGCAAATCGGCGCGCGCATCGCGGAGATTCCCATTATTTTGTGGCCCGACAAGCGGGGACGCCCTCCGCATCTCCGCAGCTTTCGCGATGGCTGGCGCAGCCTGCGATTCATGCTGTTGTATGCGCCAAACTGGCTGTTCCTTCTGCCGGGCGGCGCATTGATGGCGTTCGGGCTCTTTCTCCTGTTTTGGCTGCTCCCAGGTCCGCGCCAAATCTCGCCTCACGTCATTCTGGATGTTCACACCATGATTTTTGGTATGATTTTCACGCTCATGGGCATGCAGATTCTTTCGATTGGAGCGTTTGCCAAAGTCTTCAGCTATGCGGAGCGGTTTGACCGCGGCTCGGTCTCTTTGAAACGTGTCTTGCGCAAAATAACTCTGGAATCCGGCATGGCGATAGGCGGAGTTCTGTTTCTCGCCGGATTTGCCGGCTGCGCGTGGATTACCTGGAAATGGGCCGCTGGTGGCTTTGGTGCGCTGTACGAAGTTCGCCAAATTCTATTCTGGTCGATGTGGCTATTTCTTGGAATCCAGGTGATATTTGGCTCTTTCTTTCTGAGCATGCTGGGCATTAGCCGCGGCACGTTCATCGGCGATTACGAACGGAAATAATGGCCGCCACGTCACAGGGTTCCTGGCCGCTTACCTGGATCAACTCTTGTCATAGAGCGCTCGTCTCCGGGCGCCGAACGCGCGTGCTCGCTGAATTGCTTGCGGCAAGGCTTCCGCAGCGTGCAAGCGTGCTGGATATCGGCTGTGGTGATGGGGTTATCAGCAGCCTCATTGCGAGTGTTAGACCCGACGTGTCAATTCAGGGCGTCGAGTTCCTGGTTCGGCCAGAGTGCAAGATTAAGTGTCGTGCCTTCGACGGCCTGACACTGCCCCATCCGGACGCTTCGTTCGATGTGTGCCTCTTTGTGGACGTGCTGCACCACACGGAGGATCCCGCGATCATGCTTCGCGAAGCGGCTCGTGTGACGCGGCGTTTCGTCCTGCTCAAGGATCATGTTGACGAAAACATGCTCGACGATGTCACTCTCCGTTTCATGGACTGGGTCGGAAACCGGCCTCACGGTGTCGTGCTGACGTATAACTACCAGAGCCGCAAACAATGGGCGGAACACTTCTTGCGGTGCGGATTGAAGGAAGAAACGTGGACCTCTGAAGTATCCCTCTACCCGTGGCCATTTTCTCTCATTGTGGGCCGCAAACTGCACTTTGTCGCGATGCTTAGGAAAACAGGTTAATGGGAACAGTTACCGGGCAGCGGAAGGTTTCGGGCAGGGATAGGGAATGAGTTCGGTATTGTCTTTGTCGGGTTCGACGAGCCAGATGTGACGGTCCTTGAAGTAGGCCAGCAGCTTCGCGTTCTGTTCCGCATCCAGTTCGCGTGCCCAAACTACTTTGGCGGAATCGATTTCCGCGCCGTTGTAGACCCACTCGTCGTGAATATTGTGATCTTCTTCGTAACGCACGAGGATGAGATGCTTGCCGGGAGTGTGCGAAAGCTTTTCCTGAATGGCCGCGCGGCTGGGATCTCCCTGGCAGGTCCACTCCAGCGGGTCACAAGAATGGTTCGAAGCGCGCAGGCCGATTTCGCCTGCCAACAGAAATACCGCGGCGCACGAAAGCGCGGCCCCGACGGGGCGTCCCGCGAGGCCTATCATGCGCAGATGACGGATCGCATGAACGAGCAAGAGAAAAATCACGCAAGTTACCGGCGCGGCGTAGTGGGGGAAGGACCAGATAGATACAAAGAAGGCAGCGGAGACCAGGAGCAGCGCGAGAAGGGGCACGCGAATTTTTCGTTCGCGAAAGACGAACGGCAGTCCCGGCAATAACAGCAAAGCCCCCCACCAGAAGTAGGTGCTGGCGCTCCGCGTCAATTTTTCGGTCGTCACTCTCCAAACGTCGGGCCAAGTGTTTTGATAATCCTCGCGTTCCCAGCCGTTGTAAAAATCTTCGAACTGCTGATTGTGGTACTCCATCGGCGGCTTCGGGTGGTCCCACAGGAAAAGGCCCACGGTGCTGTAGGTGCGCGAGTTCAGAACGTGAGGGAAGAGAAACGCGTTTCCGCTGAGACGCCAGTTGTAATAGCCCATGAACGCGATGGTCAGCAGCAACAGGGCAGACAGCGGAGCGACGACGCGAACGGCGCGGCTTTGCGGAGATCGAGCAGGCTTTGTTTTTCTCGCAAGCCACCCAAGCAGCCACACCGCTACAGGAATCGAAAAGAGGAATCCTTCGTACGGCCGGGTGTTGGCAAGAATCGCCAGTCCCAGGCCGAGCAGAATCGCATCGCGCATCCTTCCGTGACGCACGATGCGGGGCATCGCGCCCAGCACCAGCGCGCCTCCTGCAGCGGCCACCGCTCCGCCCCAATAGCTGTTCATCCAATAGCTGGCAATGCCGAACTTCAGCGCCACCAGCACACCGCCCAGCAGCGCCCACCTCGCCGGCAGCCAGGCTTGGAACATCCACAGAATTGCCGCGCACATCGCTCCAACACTCAGAATCACGCCGATCCAAGGCCGCCCCAGCAGTTCGCCGAGCGCGAGCACCGCGCCTTGACCCGGCGGATACTTCGAGCAATACGTGGGGAACCAATTGATGTGAAACGACTCGAAACTCATCCACATCGGGTGCGTCGGATTCGTGAGTCTCCCGTGAGCCAGCGTGTCGCCGAGCAACAAATAGCTGTATTCGTCATGAATGCCTGGCACAGGAACGGGAAGCAGCGGCAGCACCGCCAGCCTGACGCCAATTACTGAGAAGAAGAGAAGCGAGATAGCCAGGGTTTTTCGCGTGGCGAGTTTTTCGAATGGACGGGAGATCGCGCGCAGTGCGTTTTCGCTCCATCGAGGCGCAAGCGTGGCCAGCAGGACAAATGCGAGCGCTACACCAGCAAGCGCCCAAAGTCCGCCGGGATACTCCAGCAGTGTGCTGCCGCCCGAGAAAATCATTTCAGGGAGAAATCTTTTGATTTAGAGATCCAGCGCGAGGCTGGCGCGCTACAGAATAACTGATTTTGCGCTGAGTCGCCGCGCTTCTTAAGCTCACCAAATCCCAGCGACGGCGCTCCGAAAACCGCAAGGACCTCTACCGTTCTATTTCGATTTCCGTTCCGCTTGAGTTGGAGGACGGAGCATCGTTGCGGCGTTCGTCCAGGAAATCAGCCATTTCCAGGCGCAAATTTCCCGCATTGGTTGAGTAAGACATGCCGGTGTCAAACTCCACGATTCCGGAACGAATCAGCCTTTCAATTTCACCGTCGAAATGCTGCATGCCCTCGGTGACTCCGTCACGCATCGCGTCCAGAAGCGTTTTGCCCTCACCTTCGCCTTTTTCAACGTATTCACGCGTGCGCATGGTGGACTTCAAGATTTCCACCGCGGCAATCCGGCCGCCGGTTTTCTTGGGAAGCAGGCGCTGCGAAACGATGAAGCGAAATGACTTCCCGAGGCGCGTGCGAATCGCCTGCTGATCGCTCAGGGGAAAGACGCCCACGATGCGCTCGATGGTCTTGGAGGCATCAATCGTGTGCAGCGTGGACATGACGAGGTGGCCGGTCTCAGAAGCCTCAAGCGCAATTTCGATGGTCTCGCGGTCACGCATCTCGCCGACAAGGATCACTTTGGGCGCCTGCCGCAAAGCCGCGCGCAAAGCCAGCGCAAA
>QHYL01000371.1 GCA_003224105.1 Acidobacteriota bacterium
TTCAGCTTGTTCGCAATATCTACGTCGCTCAGGCCTTGGCCTGCTAGGCGATAGATGGGACCCAAAACTCCTGTTCTTTCCCAAAAGACACGCATGAGGTTAACCTCCATATCAGATTCTTCGAACGCAACCGCAGTGCAAATAGACCAGCGTTTAGTACGTTCCACCCATGCCGCCGCGTGCACCAACCGCGGCCAGCTTTTCCTCTCCCTTAGCGTCGGCTATCAGGACTTCGGTTGTTAGCATCAGTGAGACGATGGACGCAGCGTTCTGGAGGGCGAGACGGGTAACCTTAGCTGGATCAATCACGCCGGCCTTGACCAGGTCGCCGAACTCACCAGTCTCTGCGTTGAAGCCGAAGTGCTCATCCTTCGATTCGCGCACGCGTCCTACAACCAGTGCACCTTCATGCCCGGCGTTTTGCGCGATCTGGCGAATGGGTTCTTCGAGCGCACGCTTTACGATGTTCACCCCAATGGCTTCATCGTCGTGGAGTTTCAGCTTCTCCAGGGCCGGCAGGCAGCGCAGGAGAGCAGTGCCCCCGCCCGAGACAATACCTTCCTCAACTGCCGCACGGGTGGCATGCATGGCGTCCTCGACGCGGGCCTTTTTCTCCTTCAGCTCTGTTTCGGTGGCCGCCCCCACCTTGATTACCGCGACGCCGCCAACCAACTTAGCTAGGCGCTCCTGGAGCTTTTCCTTGTCGTAGTCCGAGGTGGTCTCTTCGATCTGCACCCGGAGCTGCTTGATGCGACCTTCGATCTCGCTGGTCCTGCCGGCGCCCGCGACGATCGTGGTGTTGTCCTTGTCGATGGTCACCTTCTTGGCTCTGCCCAGTTCTTCGATTTTCACGTTCTCAAGCTTGATGCCGAGGTCCTCGGTAATGGCCCTCCCACCCGTGAGAATGGCAATGTCCTCGAGCATGGCCTTGCGGCGGTCGCCAAAGCCAGGAGCTTTCACCGCCGCACACTGCAGCGTGCCCCGGAGTTTATTCACTACTAAGGTCGCTAGGGCTTCGCCCTCGACGTCCTCAGCAATGATCAGTAACGGCTTGCTCATCTTGGCCGTCTGTTCGAGCAGGGGCAGCAGGTCTTTCATCGAGTTGATCTTCTTCTCGTGGATCAGGATGTGCACATCCTCAAGTACGCATTCCATGCGCTCGGGGTCGGTCACAAAGTAGGGCGAGAGGTATCCGCGGTCAAATTGCATGCCTTCGACCACTTCAAGGGTCGTCTCCATCGTTTTGGATTCCTCGACGGTGATGACACCATCCTTGCCAACCTTCTTCATGGCTTCGGCGATGATGCTGCCCACCTGCTTGTCGGTATTGGCACTGATGGTGCCCACCTGCGCGATCATGTCGCCCTTCACCTCGCGGGAGAGCCTCTTGATCTCTGCGACGGCAACTTCCACGGCCTTATCGATGCCGCGTTTGAGCGCCATCGGGCTTGCGCCTGCAGCAACCGTTCGTACACCCTCACGGAAGATTGCTTGTGCCAGCACGGTCGCTGTGGTGGTGCCATCGCCAGCCACATCCGAAGTCTTGGAGGCAACCTCACGCACCATCTGTGCACCCATGTTCTCGAGTGGATCCTGCAGCTCGATTTCCTTTGCCACGGTCACGCCGTCTTTGGTGATAACCGGCGCGCCAAACTTCTTCTCGATCACCGCGTTCCGCCCCTTTGGGCCAAGCGTGATCTTTACAGCGTCAGCTAGGATGTTGACACCGCGCAAAATCGCCTGACGTGAATTCTCACCGGTTACAATTTGTTTTGCCATTAGACGTCACCCTCCCGGGTGATTGAACACTTCTGACCGTCCGAAATCTTCGGTTCGGGTGAAACCTACTTCTTGCCGGACGCCGCTTTGGCGATTCCACTGACTTTCACTAGGATTTCCTCCTCGCGGAGGATCAGGTACTCCTGGTCGTCGATGTTGATGTCGTTGCCGGTGTATTTGCCAAACAAGATCCGGTCACCCACCTTCACATCAAGTGGGATACGATGGCCCTTTTCAATCTTGCCCGCTCCGATCGCCATTACTTCGCCCTCGTGTGGTTTTTCTTTCGCCGTATCCGGAATAATAATTCCGCCCTTTGCGGTCTCTTTCTCTTTCAGCCTGCGTACGAGAACGCGGTCATGCAGAGGAGTGATATTCACAGTCATTTCTTTTTGACCCTCCGTTCGATCTATTCCAAAACTCGCGTATTCAGCCTGTTATGACTACGACCGACACTACGGCCGAAAGCTTTTCTGGTTCTTCTGGCGCGCTACTTTCAGGTCGTCCATTTGCTTTTTCTGGCGCTCGGCTTCCCGTCTTGGGCCCTCCTGCTCGTCAAGTTTCACGGCTTCCTCAATGGCAACGTCGGCTTGTGCATTGGTCCGCTTCGAAGAAACGACCAGCCCCAAGATGTCGCTGAAAGAGGAGCGGACTAGGTTGACGGAATATTGCGCATCCTCCCAAGACGCGACGGGCTTTTGCTTTGTTCCATATCCCGTGTTTGTCGCTGAATCGATCTCGGGCGCTACAATTGCGGCCTGTCCGTATTTCGTCGAAATGGACTTCACCATGTCCTCCTCAGTGAGCCCTTCCATGGACCGCGAATCGTAAGTCACGGAAATCTTGTAGAGCTCGCCGTTGTAAAAAGAGAAGAGAATCTGTTCGACGCTGTCCGATCGGAGGGATGTCCCGGGAACGTCCGGCGGCCACCAAGTTAGCTCCTGAATTAGCGCCGGACGGCTATGAATCATCTTCACATCAGCAATCCTTTGGTTAGTGCGCTCCAGCAATTTGGTTAAGTTCATTCCTAGGGTAAAGTGCCGATACTTGGAAAGATCCTGTGCACGAAGCAATGGCGCCGAAAGTAGCAAGACAACAAGACAAATAATCGAACTGCGCAGCGGTTTCATTTTCATATCTCCTATCAATTCCTAAGAACTTGAAATTAGGATCAATCCCTGTACACGGAAAGTTCGCGTGTTGGATCCTTAGAGCTCCGGGCGTAAATCCTTCTGCCGTTCACGTAAGCGGCGATCACAGTCAGAAGCACCGCGCCAGCCATGGCAACCATCGCCGTGATGATCGTTCCACCATAGCCGCCGAGACTCGCGGAGCGCGTCAGAAAGCCGCCTACTACCGCGCCACCAACACCCATGAGGATGTCCATGAACGGACCATAGCCGTTACCTTGAAAAACTCTTCCGGCCCCCCAGCCAACGACAGCCCCGATGACAATCCATGCAAACAAATACATATATTCCTCCCTGGATCGAATCTTCTAATCTCTTTGCTGCGAATAACTGATCACGTTTCTTCTTGTAAGACACTCTCTTGCATCGGTTCGCGAATACACACAGCAGCAAGCAATGAAGCTTGGTCCGGACCACGGCCCTTCATTCCGTACAACTCACGATCTGCTTTTTGTAGCAACGCTTCCATCGTTTCGCCATCCCGGGGATAGACAGCTACCCCGATGCTCGCGGAAAGTGTCGGTTGCTCGCTGTCCTTTGCTATCAGGTCGCGGATACGCGAGGCAACAAACGTCGCAGCACTGGAGGTTGTCTCGGGCAGGATGACGGCAAACTCATCGCCGCCGTATCGTGCGGCTGTATCAATGGCTCGGCAGGACAGGCGGAGCAAGTCACCGAGCCGGCACAGCGCCCGGCTGCCTACGAGGTGGCCGTAACGGTCATTGATCTTCTTCAACTGATCCAGGTCGAGCAGTAGAACGGCAAACGGCCGTCCGGTGCGCCCCGTGCGTTTGATCTCTACGTCGAGCGCTTCAACGAATCGCCGGTAATTACCCAAACCAGTGAGCGGGTCAGTCACAGCCAGAAGTTGTACTCTCTCTTCCGCGTGTTTGCGCTCAGTCAGGTCGAAAGCAGAAACCAGACTGGCCAGCATTCCACCAAATTCGATCGTCGTTGTGCTGATATGGAGGCACCGTCTGTCGCCATTCTTCCTAAGAATTGTGATCTCATACTGCTCGGCGTCCCCTTGTCGCACTCCCCCTGGGTCTAAGACCAGTTCTCGACAATCAGGATGGACTAGATCCCAGAAGCTCATGGACAAGAGGTCCTCTCGTGCATATCCGGTGATAGTCTCGGCGGCATGATTTACATAGTGAAGACGCTTGCCGTGGCTAATGAATATCCCATTGGCAATCGCTTCAGTTAATGTGCGGAAGTCTGCTTCTACACTAGAAGGTCCGCACGCAACCGCCTCCTGGGTCCGTTCCATAATTTTGGTAAGCATCGGAAATATCACTGCTTTTGTGTTCCCCCCCTGCAGGACTAGTTGAGGGCGGACTTGGTCCGCCCTCCATAAGGAAAGAGACCTGTCGGCTTCAGACTGCTACAGCGGCGGCGATCTTGTGGAACGTCGAGTTGACCATGTTAAAGGTTTCTACTTGCGCTGGTCCCTCAACAACTGTGGCGAGGATCTTGGTCACTTCAGGATAAGTTCCGCGGTTGTAAGCCTCAGCATCCTCCGCTTTGTCCCACAAACTGATAGCGAACGCTTCCGCGCCGCTCTGGCCTACGAACGCAATTTCGTCCTGGAATCCTTTCTGTTTTCGAAGCAAGGGAAGCACGTCCTTCTCCAGCCTCTGGGTAAACTCTGTAACGCTATTGGGCTTCAAATGCATGTAAATTCTGCGTGCAAACATTTGACTCTCCTTGGTTCTCGATGCCAAGGGGGCAATTCAGATAACCGCTCTTGGTTGAGATAACCTGAAGGACTCCCTCAGTCCGTTAACCATATTGAGTGAATTAACTTGACTTGTCAAGTACAATCTGAGATTATTTCATATTGTTAATCGACTAAGGTAAACCATGTGGAGGGGTTGCGTGGACGTTTGCCTTCTGATTAGACAGCGGTTACAAGAATTGGGACTTGAGCAGAAAGATCTGGCCAGGGCCGCCGAAGTGACCGAGTCCTATATTTCCCAAGTGCTGAGTCGAAAGAAACTGCCGCCGGCGCCCGACCGAACCGACATTTACGAGAAAATGGCGACGTTTCTGAAGCTGCCAAGCGATCGACTTTCCGAGCTGGCCGAGCTCCAACGGACGGAAGAACTCAAGCGAAACCTGGCGGACCCGCCGGCACCATTGTTCAGAGAAGTTCGGGAGTTGATTCTGCGAAAATGCGTACCCGAGCGAGAAAAGGAGATCCGTGCGATTCTTGAGAAGCAGCCGTTCGGCGAACTCGAACGCCTGGTCACGCAAAAGCTCTTGGACGTGGTCAAGAGAGTCGCCAAAGAAGAATTGAACAGTGAAAATGGCCTCCACTTAGTTGCTCGACTTACGAGCCGAAGCTATGAGCAGGTGCGCGTTAGCCTCCTGGAGTTCCTGGACACGGACATCTTCAACTTGTCACCTCAAAACTGTGTTTCCTTCCTGGATCCTTTGATCGAAACCTGGGACGTCGACCTAGCCACCTTTAGCATGGAGGTTGTGCTGAACCGGAGATTGGCCCCCGGGGACCCGAAGAGATTTGAGTTTGTGGAAAGGCCTCCTGATCCAGTGGAACTTGAGCCCGGACTAAGGGCCTTCCTCAACAATAGTTCCCTTAGCGGGACCGCGACTAAGGAAGAGGTCGACTTTCTAAAGAAGCTGCGATTCAACGGGAAGCGTCCTACTTCACTTTATTATTACCGGGAATTGCAAAACCTCAGAGACCCGATACACTTTGGCGCGGAAAAACGTTCGTCGATACAGGATTCCTCCGGAGGGCGAAATGAGCGTTAACGTACAGTACGTGGGTTTCACAGCGAAGGCAATGGTCCGTGAATACAGTTTCCTGGTGGGGGAATCGTCCATCGATTCTCAGGAGATCACCTTTACGATTCTGAACGAAGCGTTCGCATCTCGCCGTCTGAGCTTCCAGAATGGTCCAGATATTTGTTCGCTCAAGCTTCATCGCGAGCTGGCCGATTTGGCAAACAATCCCTTGAAAACGCATTACCGCATCAGCGAAACCGAGCTGAATGCTTACCACGATTCACACGCTCCAAAAGCGGCGAAGGGCCTTTATCCGCGGAAGGCTGCACAAGAATTCTAGGTGTTAAGCCTGACCCTTTTGAGCTCCTCTTACAGATTTCCGGCAGGCCCACCCTTTGCCGTATCAATGAGCAAGAAAAGGATGCACACTGATTAAATGGGCTACGATACCTTAGCGACTACCGACGTTTGGAAGAAAAAGCGGGACGATTTGAAAACCAAGAGAAACTCACTATTCAAGAAATACTCAAAACATCCGTATGCTCTTCACCTTGCTCTAGAAATCAAAATAATCGATGACGAAATTGCGGAGTGTACCCTGAAGATGGAACCGAAAACTCAGCGTCCCAGTTCACGCCGTCAACAAAATTAGACCAACTCGTAAGCAAGAATGAAAAGCACAACGTGACAACGGCCAGCGTCTCGGTTGCAATTCCAGGCAAGCTGAGATTCCATGCGAGTACCAGGCTTCCTGCCGTAGTGTGCGATCCCGCAGGCACTCAGGCAACATTCAAAGACGGAATTGGTTATACAGTCCAGACCAGGGTGACTGAGACTTCTGCAATGCCATCGGGAATATCCATAATTCGCATGGCCACTACCTTGAGCTCGCGGTCACTTCTGAATGCTTATCAGAGCGACTTTTTGTTCGCGTTTCTCGGCGACCGATTTCAAGTGCGCATGAAGGGCGCAAAAGCCCGATTTGGCTCACGCTCTGCGGATTTCGGGGCCCTTTAATGAAGGCAAAACGATATAGTTTCTGGAGGAGAATGTAATGGGCAATCGAGACGCGCATCGCAGAGAGAAGAAAAAACCTAAGAAGAAAGAAGCGAAGCAGATCGGCACGCCGTCAAGGCTTTTCAGGGAATACAGACCAGTATCGCCGCCGCAAACAGGGCGAACGGAGAACGAGAAGTCGTAGCACGTTCTCACCTCCCTTACGATGACCAGCGCCAGCGGCCATTACCATCACCACCGATCGCGTCCGGCTCCGAAATCCTTGTTGCCGCGCTGGTAGATGCGCCGGCGGCTTGGTGCAGGACAAATGCTGCTATTCAGTTTCGCGATCTGATGACATAGCGCCGCGTACCCCGCGTGTACCTCACTTGGGTGAATTCGGTGTTTTTATAGTTTCTGCCGTCTTGTAGAATCAGCAAGTTACGCGGAATCAGTGACCCTCAGAATTCCGACTCCCCCCGCCTCCACCATTTCCATGTCGGTCCGGCCCGGAGACATAGGTGACAGATCGTACCGGAGACATAGGTTACACTTTTGGGCCAAAAGGGTTGTTGAGAGGCTGCAAAGTTTTTTCCTCCAGGTCGATGTAGCCGAGATCGTAGTCCATAAAGCTAACCAACCAAATACCTTCTTCGGCTTCTTTGATCCCCACGGCTTGTCCGGCGAAGACCGTGCTGAGATTAATTTTTTTGCGGTGCAGACAAATACGCCCACAGTTGGTG
>QHYL01000265.1 GCA_003224105.1 Acidobacteriota bacterium
CCCGAAGGTTCCGATGTTCGCAATGATGAACGCCACGCGAAACTGATTTTCGGTACGGACCTGCCCGAGGTTGATGCGCCGGTATTCCAATGCGAGCCCGCAGCAGCTTCCGTTATAACTCACTTGCACGATCTGGTTTTGCAGCGTTTTGTTGGTAAAGTCGTACCCCACGCCTCCCGTAAAATTGAAGCCCTTCCGGTTTTCGCTCCCATAGCCCACGAGGGCACGGATCTGGTTCGCAAGCGCCTGCTGAAACGGTGTCTGTCCGGGCGCCATGGAGGCAAGGTCGCTCAGCGTCGGGTTGTCATCCAGCCGAAAGAAAGCAATCGTGCTGAAGAACTCCCGGTAAGGCTTCGCCTTAATCAGCGTGCCAATCGTCACAAGTCGCTGATTCTGCGGGTCGTACTGGAGAATCTGCTGGAGGTCATACGGGCCGCCCGGCGTGATTCTGAAATCGCTGACGATGGGCGACCAATTGCGCGGCCCGAACGCAAACGCAAAGGGCGAAATTGAATCCAGCGCCTGAAAAACGTTGCGTTGGCCGCTGACGATGGCCCCGCCAAAAGTGGGGTCGAAATAATGCTTTTGGACGATGCGCCAGGAAATCAGCTCTTGTGGCTGATCTTCGCCTGTCTTTGCGTACAGCCGTTGCGTGAAGCCGTATTCCACTTCGCTGGTGTCGGTCAGCGTGGCATCGCTGTCAAAGCGGATGAAATCGGCGAAATTGTTCACACCCGTCACGTACCGGTAGGTGATGGCCGGCTCGATCGTGTGCTTGTATCTTCTCCGTGCCTTGTCTTTCTTAAGTGCCGGCTCGAAAAATCGCTCGAAAGAGGGTGGCCGCAGCTCCACGCCAAATTCGCCGGTGTTCCGCGTGATAGACGTCCCGCTCACAGCGCCGGAAGAATTGAGCGAATCTCCATAGCGCGTCGAGCGAAACGCCGCCGAACTCGTCACCCCAAACCAAGGCCCGAGGTGCACCGGAACCGTGACGCGTGGAGCAAATTCCTCGCGCGAAACACTTAAAGGCGTATCAATCGGCGTGAACGTAGCCGTGGCCATTCCCGACTCGGCGCGATGCGCCGCTCCCAAAAAGCTATCAAAGGAAAAATAGACGGGAATCTTTCGCAACGGAGATTGTTCGACGGAACCGAAGCGCGCCTGTGGCAAATTGCGGAGCGTAACGCTCGAAGCTGGAATGGCCGGCATCGCGGGCGTGGCGGCCACGGGGAGTGTTAGAAAGCTTTTGTCATTGATGGCCGCAAAATTCAGGCTGAATCCGCGGAAATTATTGGTCAGAAAAATCGCGCTGCGCACTTCCGAATTGATCGCTTCGCCAAAACTGTCCGAAAACGCAAGACGAAAGGTCAGCGAAGAGAGCTGATTGTAGTCGGTCACAAACCGCCATCCGTGAGGCAATAACGATTGAATTTCCAGCCGCTGCTCCTGGCCACCCTGAGGAGAACGCGAGCCATCAGGATTCAAAAGTCCGCGGTCATCCACCCCGAAATAGGTGTATTCCACAGAAGTGTTTTCGAAAGGCTTGGCGCGAAAATTCCCGCGCTCCAGAAAGCCGCGCCGACTCATAACTTGCCCGCCAAAGGTCGTGTCCAGCCACGAGAGCGGCGCGAGATAAAAAGCGTCGCCGAGGATAAAGCCTTTGCGCGAGCTTTGGCCGATGTCGGGGATCAGGAACCCCGATTGCCGGACTTTGCTCCCCGCGGGCGCAGTCGCATAAGGAAGCCAAACCAGCGGAACGCGAAACAAGCGGAAGTTCGCGTTGACCAGCGCAACCGTTTTGTCTAGTCGAATGCGCGCCTCAGGAGCATAGAACTGCCATTTGGGATGCGCGGGATCGCAAATGGTAATCCAGGCCTTTTGCACGAAATACAAGTCGCCGGCAAAACGTTCCACCGTACGCGCCTCAAAATACAGCGGGTTGTCCGTGACCAGCACCTGATCATTCGGCTGGCGCACAACCTTGAACGTGCCATGGACATTCTGAAAGACCCCGTGCCCCGTGCTGACGTTGTAATGCGCTTCCGTGGCTTCCAGATGTTCGCCGCTGTAGTCCAGTTGCACGTGCCCGGTGGCGGTGGCCTCGTTGGTTTTGTCGTTGTACTCCACGTGGTCCGCGCGGAGCCGCGTGTCGGCGTAGCGAATGTCCACATCTCCGTCCGCCGTGGTCACGTCGCCTTGGCGTGTTTGCGTTTTGGCTTCGAGTTCAGCCACCAGGCCCTTTGCCGCCGGAGGGTGAATCTGTTGGGCCGCAGCGTTAAGGGAGAAAAGGTTTGAAGCCCCGCCGGCAAGCACCGTCAGGTAGAGAAAACGACGGAGCGCAGCATGAATCTGTGCCCCAAAATGATGTTTCACCCAGGACATGGGATGGAAAGCAAACGATAGCCTAGCATGGCTCGCAATGATTTGAAGGCAGGGACCAATGCGCTGTTGCTTGCAGCTACGAGAAAGTAAACGAACCGAAGCCCAACCGGCCTGTGAAACGTGGCGATGCCCCCGCGCGTCTGTTTGCTCAGGGTTGGTTGCCGTTCCAGAAACTTTGGATGCGCGGGACTCCGGGCAGGAGTAAGATGCCGGACTTTGCGCTTGAGGAGATGGAGATGAAGCTAACGTCGAGGACGCTTCGCACGATTGTCGCCTGTTCGTTGTTGTTTGGCGCAATAGCTGTGAATTTAGCAGCGGCGCCGCAAAGTCCTACAGATAAATTCAAGAATCTGGAATTTCGCGAGATTGGCCCCGCCGTGATGGGCGGGCGTATTGACGACTTCGCAGTGGTCGAAATCAATCCCGACATCGTGTACGTGGGCACGGCCTCCGGCGGCGTCTGGAAAACCACCAACAACGGCACAACCTGGGAGCCGGTGTTCGACAAGGAAGGCGTCTCGACCATCGGTGACATTGCCATCGCTCCGTCCGATCCGTCCGTGGTCTGGGTTGGAAGCGGCGAGCCCAACAACCGCCAGAGTTCCTCTTGGGGCGATGGAATCTACAAATCGCTCGACGGTGGCAAGACCTGGAAAAACATGGGCCTGGCCGCCACGCACCACATCGGCAGAATTGTCATTCATCCTAGAAACCCCGATGTCGTGTACGTCGCGGCGCAAGGCCATCTTTGGGGCCCGAACCCGGAGCGCGGCGTCTACAAAACCACCGACGGCGGCAAAACCTGGCAGCAAGTGCTGAAAATCAATGACGACACCGGCGTCAACGACATCGCCATGGATCCCGAGAGCCCGGACATTTTGTACGCCGCCGCCTATGAGCGCCGCCGCACGCCTTTCGGCTTTAACGGCGGCGGGCCGGACAGTGCCATTTACAAAACCACAGACGGCGGAGCGACCTGGAAGAAATTAACCAAGGGCCTGCCGTGGGAGAACGGCACCACCGACACCGGCCGCATCGGACTGGACATTTACCGCAAGGATCCGAACATCGTCTATGCCGAGATTCAGCATGAAAAGGGCGGCACGTTCCGCAGCGAAGACAAAGGCGAGACCTGGAAGCGCATGGGCGAAACCGACCCACGCCCTTCCTATTACAGCCAGATTCGCATTGATCCCAACAACGACCTGCGCATTTGGGAACTCGGCGCGCAAATGTTTTACTCCGAGGACGGCGGAAAAACGTTTGTCACGCAGCGCGTCCACGGCATTCACGGCGACTTCCACGCCATGTGGATCGATCCCGCCAATTCCAATCACATGATCACCGGTTCCGATGGCGGCATCCACTGGAGCGACGACGCCGGGAAGAATTGGAATTTCCTGAACGTCATCGCCATCGGCCAGTTTTATGAAATAGCGCTCGACAACGAAAAGCCCTATCACATCTGCGGAGGCTTGCAGGACAACGGGAGCTGGTGCGGCCCGAGCATGACCCTCACGCGCGACGGCATCGTCAATGAAGACTGGCAGGTGATTCACGGCGGCGACGGTTTTTACGCCGCCATTGACAACGTCGAACCGTGGATTGTCTACACGGAATCGCAAGATGGCTTCGTCGATCGGCGCGACATGCGGACAGGCCAGCAGCGCTCCATCCGCCCCGAAGCCAAAGCCGGAGAGCCTCACTATCGTTTCCAGTGGAATTCGCCCGTGGCCGTCTCCTCTCACGAGCATACGACCATCTATTACGGCGGAAACTACCTCTTCAAATCCACCAACCGCGGCGACACCTGGACGCGCCTCGGCGGTGACCTCACAACCGGCGTTGATCGCAACAAGCTCCCCATCCTCGGCAAAGTGCCCGACAAAAACACGTTATCCCGACACGACGGCGTGCAGGAGTATCCGACCATCACCACGCTCAGCGAATCGCCCCTGACCGCCAACGTGCTGTGGGTCGGTACCGATGACGGCAATCTGCAAGTCACGCGCGACGGCGGAAAAACTTGGAAGAACGTTGCGTCCAAAGTCCCCGGCGTTCCCAAGGGAACCTATGTCAGCCGCGTGGTTGCCTCAAAGACGGCAGAAGGCACCGCCTTCGCAACCTTCGACGGGCATCGCGCCGACGATTACAATGTCTACATTTTCGCAACGACGGACTTCGGCGAGAGCTGGAAGGCCATTCGCAACGGCATCCCCGACTCGGCCGGAACAGCTCATGTCATTCGCGAGCATCCGCGCAACACCAATCTCCTTTTTGCTGGCACCGAATTTGGCCTCTGGGTCTCCTGGGACCGCGGCGCCAACTGGACCGCGCTGAAAAGCAATTTTCCGACGGTGCCCGTGGACGACATCGAAATCCAGGCGCGCGAAAACGATCTTGTCCTCGCCACGCATGGCCGCTCCATCTGGATTTTCGATGACCTCACCCCCATTGAAAAAATGGACGCCAACGTTGCCAACTTGCCGCTCACTTTCTTCCCTCCTCGCACCGCCACCACCTGGTTTATTCGCCAGCGCCGCTGGAGCGCCGGCCAGCAAATGTTCACTGCCAAAAATCCGGCCTACGGCGCGCTCCTCACCTACTACTTGAAGGACGCGATTCCGCCGGAAGCTCCAAAAACCAATGCAGAAGCGAAAACGGATGCCGCGGAACAGCGGCCCAGAAGAGTAGCCCGGATGGAAGCCACCGCCGAGAAAAAAGAAGGCAAGGTCAAGATCACCGTAACGGACAAAGACGGCAAAGCGATTCGTGAATTTGACGGTCCCGGGGCCGCCGGCATGAACCGTACGAACTGGGACCTGCGCCAAAACCCCGCCGCCGAACCCACTCCGGAACAACTGGAAGCCATCGCCGCAGGGTTTGGCTTCGGGCCGCGCGGGCCTCTTGTCGAACCCGGCGAATACGCTATCAAGATCAAGGCCGGCGACAAGGAAGCCTCGCAAAAAGTCACCGTCGAAGACGACAATCGCATCACCATTTCCGCGGCGGACCGCGCGGCGCGCCACGAAGCCATCGAAAAGCTCTACGCCATGGCCAAGAGCGCGGATAAAGACCGCACGACCATCGAAGGCATACAAACTGGCCTGACCAACGCCCGCGAACAATGGAAAAGGGACGCCGGTAAAAAGGATGCAACAAAAATTCCCGAAGACCTCGTGAAAGCCGCCGAGGAACTGCAAAAGAAAGTGGACGCCGTGGCTGAAAAGTACGTTCGGGCGCGGCAGGGACTGGGCAATGCAGGACCACCGTTCGAATGGAAGCCCGATCCTCTGCCGAATCAGGTGCAAAATCTGCTGAACGATCTGGACGGCTTTTCCGCCGCCCCCGACGGCCAGCAACAGGAAAAACTCGTGGAACTCACAACGCTCGTTGGCGAAGCCTCCACCGGAGTCAAGAGTGCGGCGGAAGATCTCGCCGCCCTCAACAAAAAGATGAACGATGCGGGAATCCCCCACATCATTCCGGCGCCGCCGCTCCCGCGCACCGCTCCAGGCGACGGCGAGGAATCCGACTGGTAAGGTGTTTGGGGCTGGTTCTAAAGAACGCCCACGACGTCGTTCCGAACCCGCGAAGCGTTGAGGAATCCCGGCAATCCCGGTCGGTAGCTGTCAGCGGAATTTCTTCGACGCGTGCTAAGGACAGCGACCCACATTTCTCCGCGTGATTTCACAGTGAGATCGCGCTAGGATGTCGAGACCATTTCGGGGAATTCGCGTCTAAGCTGCGCAAGAGGGTGTGTTCCAAACTCATGTTCGAAAAGTCTGCGGGTTCACCCTGATTCATTACCATTTCCGGGTTCATTGCCGATTTCGAGGAGAAGACTTATGAGCGTAAAGCAGCCTGGCCTCCGCGGTGGGGCCGCGTGGTACGTGGTTGTAGCCCTGGTTTTGGGCGTCATTTTTGCAGGCGGAGCCGCATCCCCTGCCCGCGCGAAATGGCAGGATCTGGCAGCCCAGGACAAGGACAAAGAAGACGAAAAGAAGGATGAAAAAAAAGACGAGAAGAAAGGCCTCCAGCTCAAGTCCGAGCGCAAAATCGACTTCTCCACCGATGAAGGAACCTGGATGTCGCTCGACGCCTCCCCCGACGGCAAGACCATCGTCTTCGAATTAGTCGGCGACATCTACACGCTTCCCATCGAAGGCGGCCAGGCCAAGCTCATCTGTGGCGGCATGGCCTTCGACAGCCAGCCCAAATTTTCTCCCGATGGCAAATGGATCGCTTTCCTCTCCGACCGCGAAGGCAGCGAGAACGTCTGGATCATGAAGCCCGACGGCACCGAGCCAAAACAAATCTCCAAGGATCCCAACGCAGAATTTGCTTCCCCCAACTGGACCCCGGACGGTCAATACATCCTCGTGTCGAAAGCGGGCTTCGGCATCAACACCTTCGAAATCTGGATGTACCACCTTCAGGGCGGCTCGGGCGTGCAAATCACCAAAGCCAAGCCCTCTCCCATGATCCGCCGCCGCGAGCAACTCAATAATCTCGGCGTCTCCGCTTCCGCCGATGGAAAATATCTCTACTACGCGCATCGCGTGGGCGGCTTCACCTACGAAGCGCAGTTCCCTCTCTGGCAGGTCGCGCGGCGTGACCGCAAAACCGGCGATGAAGACATCTTGATCAATCAGCTCGGCAGCAGCATGCGCCCCGTGCTCTTGCCCGACGGCAGCGGCGTTCTCTACGTCACGCGCCATGAAACGGAAAGCGGTCTGCGCCTCCGCAACTTCCAAACCGGCGAAGACCGCTGGGTCAAATACCCCATCACGCGCGACGATCAGGAATCCCGCTTCACACGCGATCTGTTTCCCGGCTACGCGTTTCTCCCCGGCGGCAAGGAAATCGTCTACACCAATGACGGAAAATTTCACCGCCTGAACATCTCGACCGGCGAAGAAAAACTGATTCCCTTCACCGCGCAAGTTTCGCAGGAGCTTGGCCCCAAGCTCGACTTCCCGCAAAAAGTCGAAGATGGCCTGGTGAAGGCGCGGCTCATCCAGGACGCCGTGGAATCTCCCGACGGCAAGAAACTCGCTTTCTCTGCGCTGACCCGTCTCTACGTCATGGACATTCCCGGCGGAAAACCGCAGCGCCTCACCACCGGCAACGCGAAGGAATTTCAGCCGGTCTGGTCACCCGACGGAAAATCAATCGCTTACGTCACCTGGTCCGCTGCCGGCGGGCAAATTCTGAAAGTTCCCGCCACCGGTGGCACACCAAAAGTTCTTACAGAAACATCCGCTTTCTATAGCGATCCTGCGTGGTCTCCCGACGGCGACCGCATCGTCGCGCTGCGCGGCAACGCCTACGACCGCGACAACAGCACGTTTGACTTCGGCGTCGCGGGAAGTCCCGACCTCATCTGGCTCTCCGCCGATGGCGGGCCCACCAATCTGGTTATTCCCGCGCGCGGAGCCGGCAAGCCGCACTTTACGCACGAGAAAGACCGCATCTATCTCTACACCCAGGCCGGCCTGATTTCTCTCCGCTACGACGGCACCGACCGCCGCACGCACTTGCAAGTGAAGGCGCCCCCGCTTGGCTTTTCTGATGAGCCTGGCCCCGCCGACGATGTTCGCGTCAGCCCTGACGGCAACTGGGTCCTGGCGCACATCATGAATCAGCTCTACGTCACGGCCATGCCTGTGGTTGGCGGCGAAGCGCCCACCATCATGATTAACGCCGGCTCCGTTCCAGTGAAGAAAATCACCGACATTGGCGCCGACTATTTTGCGTGGGCTGACGACGGCAAGACCATCACCTGGGCCGTTGGCCCGAGCTTCTTCCGCCAGCCGCTCTCCGCCATCTCTTTCGAGCCGCCGAAGGAAGAAAAAAAGGAAGGCGAGAAGAAAGACGATGCCAAGACGGAAACGAAGACCGACGGCGACAAGAAAGATGCTCCCGCTGACGCGCAGAAGAAAGATGACACCAAGAAAGACGTGCAGGCCAAAAAGGAGCCCGAGAAGTTCAAGGAACAGGAAAAGTCTGTCGAAGAAATTCCTGTGGACCTCGAATTTCCGCGCAAGACTCCGAAAGGCGCGATCGTTCTTCGCGGCGCCACGGTCATCACCATGAAAGGCGACCTCGGCCATGAAGAAGTGCTGAAGAATGCCGACATCGTGGTCGAAAACAACCGCATCAAGAGCGTTGGCGCGCGCGGCAGCGTTCCCGCTGGCGCGAAAGTCTTTGACGTGAGCGGCAAGACCATCACGCCGGGATTCATTGACACCCACGCGCACTGGTTCGAGATTCGCCGCGGCATCCTAGACACGCAGAACTGGAACTTCCTCGCCAACGTCGCGTACGGCGTCACCGCAGGCCTCGACGTGCAAACCGCCACCAACGACATGTTCGCTTACGAGGACCTCGTGGATACCGGGGACATCATCGGCTTGCGCGCATTTTCCACCGGCCCCGGCGTTTTCTCCGACAACGATTTTCAGTCGCTCGAGCAAGTAAAAGGCGTACTCACGCGCTACAGAAATTATTACGGCACGCACAACATCAAGAGCTACGTCGTCGGCAACCGCAAACAGCGCCAGTTCATGGTGCAAGCCTCGAAAGAACTCGGCATGATGCCCACTACCGAAGGCGCCCTCGACCTGAAACTGAATCTCACGCACGTCATCGACGGGTTCCACGGCAACGAGCATACGCTGCCCATCACACCACTCTACAAAGACGTGATCCAGATGTTCGCGCAGTCCGGAATCGCGGAGACGCCCACGCTCATCGTCAACTACGGCGGCCCCTTCGGCGAAGACTACTGGTATCTGAACACCGAAGTACACGACAACGCCAAGCTGAACCACTTCACGCCGCACACGGTCATTGACGAAAAGACTAAGCGGCGCCCCGGCTGGTTCCGCAAGGACGAGTTCGAGTGCCCGAAGCTCGCCGCGCAGATGGCCAAGCTCGTCCGCGCCGGCGGACTCGTCGGGGTCGGCAGCCACGGCCAGCTCCAGGGCCTCGGCTACCACTGGGAGATGTGGATGCTCGCCAGCGGCGGCATGACGCCGCTCGAAATGCTGCGCTGCGCCACGGTGAACGGCTCCAAGATCATCGGCCGCCCGCAGGATTTGGGCTCCATCGAGCCGGGAAAGCTGGCCGACCTGGTCATCATGGACAAAAATCCGCTCGACGACATCCACAACACCAACACCATTCACTGGGTGATGAAGAACGGCGAACTCTTCGAGGGCGACACGCTCAACGAAATGTGGCCGGAACAGAAGAAGCTCGAGCCGCTCTGGTTCTGGAATTACGACCAGCCCAAGACCGGCACGTCGATGAGCTACGGCAAGACGATGCTGCCGTAGAGGCGGTTCGCCGTTTGCCGATCATCGTTTGCCGTTCACCGTTCTCAATTGTCAAACTCAAGTTGTTAGTTCAAGCCCGGAAAACCGGCACCTCCTTGCTTGGGATTGTGGTGAGTGACGCCTGTCGAGTAACTCCAAGTCTCTCACGAGAATTGTGAGCGACCGTCCTGCCCCCCTCCCCCCCATTTTTTGTAAGTGCGCATTCTAAAGGACTTATCGTGCACGTGGTGAGCGACGGGGATGGAACGAGGACCTTGTGCCTTCATCGCAAGTTGCCTTTGGTACGGGGCGGTCGGCACACATGTTGCTAAGCCGAAAGAGAACGAGTGGCAAGAACTTTGTCTTTAAAGGGCGCTTGGATCAAAGGGTTGAAGACGGAGGATTGGACGGAAGTAGGAAAAGAACAGGGTAAAGCGTTGCTGCGCCGTACAAAAGAAATAGCGAATCGTTAGTTTTCGGCCTTAGCGGGTTCTTTCAGGGCGGCCTCCTTGGCGGCGGCCTCTTTGGCCGCGGCGGCTTTTGCATGGGAGTCGCGGTACCAGTCGAAGGTGATGCGGAGGCCCTGCTCGAAGCCGACTTGCGGCTCGTAGCCGAGGAATTTTCGCGCCGCAGAAATGTCGGCCTGCGAATCGCGGATGTCGCCGTCGCGCGGCTGATCATATTTGGTCTCGAGTGGCTTGCCAGTAATTTTGCGGAGCGTAGCGAGGACTTCATTGAGCGAGATGCGCCCGCCCGTGCCTACGTTGAATACTCCGCCAGCCACGTTGGGCGCTTCGCAGGCAAGCAGATTGGCGTGGACGGCGTTGTCCACAAACGTGAAATCGCGGGTTTGTTCGCCGTCGCCGAAAACGACGGGCTTGGTATCTTCAAGAAAAGCGGTGCAGAACTTGGCGAGCACGCCGGAGTAAGGCGAACTGGGATCCTGGCGCGGGCCAAAAATATTGAAGTAGCGAAGGCAGACGGTTTCGAGGCCATAACACTTGAGAAATGCCGCGCCGTAAAGCTCGCCGACGTATTTGGTGACGCCGTAGGGAGAAATGGGCTGCGGCTGCATGGTTTCCACTTTAGGGAGGTTGGGCGTCTCGCCGTAAGCCGAGGAGGAGGCGGCGAAAACCACACGTTTGACCTTCATCTCCTTGGCGGCCACGAGAACGTTGAGCGTGCCTTCGATATTGATGCGGTTGGTCTCGAGGGGATCTTTCACCGAACGCGGGACGGAAGTGCGCGCACCGAGGTGCAGCACGTACTCCGCTTCATGCATGGCTTTGCGGACGGTTTCAATGTCCGTGATGCTGCCCTTGATGATGGTGATTTTGTTGCGGATCTCGGCGAGATTCTCATCTTTGCCGCCGGAAAGGTCGTCGAGCACCACAACGCTGTGGCCGCGCTGAACGAGTTCGTCGACCGTGTTCGAGCCGATGAAGCCTGCGCCGCCAGTCACCAAGTAACGCATGCAGAAAGCCTCCTAAGCTTTGGCAACCACCGTGAGGCCGGGGCACGTTGGCAAGCGACAGGTGGCCGCAAGGATACCGGATACGGGGCCCGGACAGACGGCAGGCCCGCGTTTTGATACGCTGATAGTTCGCGGCGCGCCGGCGAAAGGGAGCCGGAGGACTTCCGCGCACAAGCAGCTATTGTACGACGGAATGCGGTCGTGCGGAGCAGCGAGGATGTGCCTGATTCGTACGTCGGGTCAATCCTGGGTTTTAAATGGGTCTTAAGACCACTGTTGGAGCGGGCTGCCTTGGTTGCAGCAGGGTGCGGCGAGGAAGCGCCAGTTTCGGCACGAGATTCGAGGAACGTTTCCGTCCCGAGGAACTTCAGGGTCTCGAGGAACGTCTAACCAGATAAGAACAATGAGCCGCAAGATCATGATTTCGGCGGGCGCCCTGGTGGCGCTGGGTTTGGTGGCAGGAACTTTTTACTGGCTGCGCGCGCGGGGTTCCCAGCAGCCGCTCCCGGACGCGGTTTCCCCGGAGCCCTCGGAGTTTCACGAAGCCTCAGTGGCAAGTCCGCCGCCCATTTCGCGGAACGAAAAAACGGCGCCTGCAACCAAGAACAACAAAAAGACGGCGTCACCGGCGGCGGAACTGCCGCTGCAGACGGGCGAAGTGCTGAATTACACGGCAAACGTTTCCAAGCTCGATAATGTGGCGACGCTGACGCTGAAAGTGGCGGGCAAAGGGAATTTCCTGGGCAAGAACGTTTGGCATTTGCAGGCCGCGGCACACACGTTGAAACCGCTGCGCATCGTTTTCGAGCTGGACGACCAATTCGATTCGTACAGCGATTCGGGGACGCTGGCTTCGCTGCAATATGAAATGCGGCTGAACGAGCGCGGCCAAAAAGTGGATTTGGTGCAGCGCATGACGTCCTCCGGGAGGGAGCCTGCGCCCCCGGATGCCACCGCGGCGCGCGTGCTGCCGGGAACGCGCGATCCACTGGGCTTCATGCAGTTTTTGCGGAACACGGATTGGAGTAACACGCGGCAGGTAAGCAGCCCGGTGTATGACGGGCACAAGCTGTACGATGTTCGCGCGAAGCTCGTAAGCGCGTCAGCCGCGGTGGGCGTGCCCGCGGGAGATTTTCGCGCGTCGAAAATCGAGATACACGTTTTTGAAAATGGCGTGGAGTCGAAAGACGGTTCCTTCACGCTGTACCTGGCGAACGACGCCGTGCGCACGCCGGTGCTTCTGGAAGCCATCATGCCCGTCTTGACCGCGCGCGTGGAACTGGTGAAGGACCTGCCGCAAAGCCCGGAGTCCAAGCCGAAGGCCAAATAGCTTCGCAACAAAGGCGCAACTCTAGCAGAGGACGATTTTTTCGCGGTGGCGCACGACGCGGCGCGTGGCGTTGCGCGTATCAATGACCAGCTTTGCGGAATGCACGATGGATTCGTAGTCGTAGCTGGAATGATCAGTGGCAATCACCACGGCGTCGTAGCTTGCGAGCGTTTGCGGATTCAGCTGAACGGACTTCATGTGTTCGTAATTGTAGTGGCGCATCTTGTGCAGCTGGGGGAAGTAAGGATCGTTGTAGTCGAGCGACGCGCCGCCCTGCACAAAGAGCTGCATGATCTTGAGCGATGGGGACTCGCGCAAATCGTCCACGTCTTTTTTGTAAGCCACGCCGAGCAGCAGAATCTTCGAGCCTTTCATGCTTTTCTTGTGGTTGTTGAGAGCGTTGGCGGTGGCTTCGGCCACGTGGTAAGGCATGGCGGTGTTCACTTCGCCGGCTAATTCGATGAAGCGCGTGGCGAAATCGTATTCGCGCGCTTTCCAGGAAAGGTAAAACGGATCCACCGGAATGCAGTGGCCACCGAGCCCGGGGCCCGGATAAAACGGCATGTAGCCGAAAGGCTTTGTCGCCGCGGCGTCGATGATCTCCCAAATGTCCATGTTCATGCGCAAGCAGAGCTGTTTGAGTTCGTTGACGAGCGCGATGTTGACGCAGCGAAAGATATTTTCCAGGAGCTTGGCCATTTCCGCCGCGCGGGTCGAACTGACAGGGACGACGCGGGCCACGACCTGGCTGTAGAGCGCTTGCGCGGCGCGCCCGCTGGGGGGATTCAGGCCGCCAACGACCTTAGGGATTTGCGCGAGCCCGAATTGTTTGTTGCCGGGATCTTCGCGCTCGGGCGAGAAAGCCAGCCAGAAATCGCAAACGACGTCTTCGTTTTCCTGACCCGCGGCGATGGGGCAGCTCAAGCCGCTTCTTTCCAGGATGGGCAAGACCAGCTCTTCCGTGGTACCGGGATAAGTTGTGGATTCGAGAACGATGAGTTGTCCTTTTTGCAGGTGTGGGTAAATGGAGAGAGCTGTTTGCTCGACGTAACTCAAATCGGGTTCGCGGCGCTCATCAAGGGGCGTGGGAACGCAAATCAGGACGGCGTCGCACTCTTTGAGCTTGGCAAAATCCGTGGTGGCGCCGAAGTGGCGGCTGATGACGAACTGCTGAATCTTATTTTGGGGAATGTGCTGGATGTAGGAGCGGCCGGAATTCAGCATCTCTATTTTGACAGGATCGGTATCAAAACCAGTGACCTTGTGGCCCGCTTCGGCAAAGCGCAAAGCCAGCGGCAGCCCGACGTAGCCACAACCGATGATTCCTACTTTGAGCTGGGCCCCTTTGAAAAATTCGGGTCTCCGTTCGATGGGCATGGGTTGTGTGGCACTCCTCTGTTTGACCTCGACGCAAGCCGAGGCCGGCAAAATCAGGTACGGAATTCGCCTTCACCCGCGGCAGTCCCCCACCGGCCAGCAGGAATCGGCGTAACGCGGCAAAGAATCGTAATATAGCAGCTTCCTTTTCGACAGAAAAATCCGGTCTTCCCTCTATTTTGTAACCGGGTCCCTGGAAGTTGCCGCGAGCCCCGGGACAGGGGAAGATAGAAGGTGCACAGCCTTTTTTGCCCTTGACGATTTGCTCGCTGCGCCGAAATTGACATGACCTTGATCATCCTCCTGCTGGGACTCGGTGTGGGTGTGCTGGTGGGTTTATTGGGCATCGGTGGCGGCGTCGTCCTAGTGCCCGCGATGGTTTATCTGCTTGGGATGGATCAGCACCTGGCTCAAGGCACGTCCCTTTTTATTTTGCTGCCGCCCATCGGGCTGGGAGCCTTGCGAGAGTACTGGAAGCAGGGCCAGGTGGATTTGAGACCAGGGACTCTGTGCGCATTGGGAATGCTTCTTGGGGCGTACGGCGGGAGCCTGGTGGCCCTTCCGCTGGCTTCACGGCATTTGAAGGGGCTGTTTGGCTGCTTTTTGGTGCTTTCGGCAATTCTGCTGTGGAGAAAGGGGCAGCTCGAAGACGGGTTCGCTGCCGCCAAGGGAGAGAGCGCCCGTGGGTAAGCAGGGGCGGGACGCGGGAATCTTCCTGGTGGCGTGCATTTGCGGAATTGCTTCGGGGATGTTTGGGATTGGCGGCGGGGTTCTGCTGGTGCCACTGCTTGGCTTGCTGTTTGGCTTCAGCCAGCACCGGGCGCAAGGGACAAGCCTTGTGGCGCTGATTCCTCCGACAGGAGTACTCGCGCTGATGGCTTATGCGCGCGAGGGCTTTGTTTCCTGGAATACAGGCCTGTCGCTCATCCCGGGAGTGTTTTTGGGCGGCATCCTGGGAGGAAGGCTGGCGGAGAGGCTCCAGCCCCGGAGGATGCGCCAGGTTTTTGCAGGGGTTTTGTTCGCGCTAGGTGCGTGGCAGGCGTTCAGCGCATGGTGGCGGTAAGAGGCATGTTCGAATGATTGACGTGCATTGTCACATTCTGCCGGGCCTGGATGACGGCCCCGACAAAATAGAAGAATCGCTGGAGATGGCGGAAACGGCGGTGGCGGATGGAATCACGCACGTGGTGGCCACGCCGCATTCGAACGACAGGTTCTGGTTCGATTTCACACACGTCCGGCGGCTGCGCGACGAACTGCAAGCCCGCGCGGGCAACCGGCTCCAAATCGCGACGGGCTGCGACTTTCACCTGAGTCCGGAAAATCTGGCTCGGTTGCGGAAGCAGCCCCGGCAGTTCTGCATCAATCAGCACGGTTACCTGCTGGTGGAATTCAACGAAATCTCGATTCCGGCGGCCATGGACCGGACGTTGCACGAAATGCAGCTTTCTGGGCTGCGGCCCATCGTGACGCACCCGGAACGCAACGTCATCTTACGGACGCACGCGGAGCGCTTAAGAGAGTGGGTGAGGCGCGGCTGCTTTGTTCAGGTGACGGGCAACGCGATTACAGGAGCGTTCGGGGCTACGGCGCAGCAAATTGCGCTGCAATGGATTGGCGAAGGGATGATCCATTTTGTGGCCAGCGATGCGCACAACAATCGAAACCGGCCACTGCGGCTGCAGAGCGCTTATGATGTGGTGGCGGATCGTTTCGGCGAAGCCCAGGCCCGCGCGTTGTTTGTGGAGAATCCGCGGGCGGCGTTTGAAGGAAGAGATTTGCCCTATGTTCCCGAGGTTGAGGAGCGGTTGGCCCCGCCGCGGCGAAAACGGTTCTTTTTCTTCTGAGAGCGCTCGCTTCCTTCGAACGGCGAAAGAGGAAAATCAGCGCGTACGAGTAAGCGGCAGTCCAGCCCAGGCGTTCATCAATCCGAGGACCTCCCGCACAACGTCCAGAGCGTCGCCAGTGCTGCGCCACCAGTGGCGTGGGTCAAAGGGATCTTCGGAGGCGGCGCGGACGGTGGCGCGGTATTCTCCCGTGGCAAGTTTTCGCCAGAGCAACCGCACGCGCCGCGTGTGAGGCTTGCTGGTGACCAAAATGACGGAACGATCCTTCTTTTGCTCGAGCGCTTTGCGAACCACCCGGATTTCGTCAGCCGTATTCACAATGGGCGGCTCCAACACGTGAATGGCTCTCGCCGGGACTCCTTCGTGAATCAAAACGCGGACGCTGTAGACTTCCTCCCCCTCGAAAGCGATTCCCATGGCTTTCAGTGACTCTCCAGGCACGGCAGTGTGAGTAAGCCACACTTCCTGGGCATAGCCCTCGCGATAGAGCTTTGCGGCTTCCAGGGCGCGCACCGGCATACTGCCACTGAGGACAGCAATGGCGCGCGCTTTGCCCACAGGGTCCTCCACGACGAGCCAGCGCCCGACACCGAAAAATGCCACAAGAGCGAATGCCAATAAGATGCATGCGATGGCGGCGAGAATGAATCTGCGCCAGTTTCGGGGGAAGGCAACGGTTGCGGAGCTTGGAGAAGTGGCCATGGGAAACTTGCGCATGCTATCCCGGCCCGATGTTGTGGTCAATTCGCGAGGCTACGGGTAAACTGTCGGCTTGCATTTTGTGGGGAGGATGCATGCGAGCGGTTGTAACCGGAGGAGCGGGTTTCCTGGGATCGCATTTGTGCGACCGCCTGACCGCCGAAGGCTGGGATGTGTTGGCGCTGGACAACCTCGTCACCGGGGTGGATAGCAACGTTTCGCATCTGATGAAGAATCCGAAGTTCCGGATCCTGCGGGCGGACGTTTCCAATTACATGGATGTACCCGGGCCGGTGGATTACGTGCTCCATTTTGCATCGCCCGCAAGCCCAGTGGATTACCTGAAGATGCCCATTCCTACGTTAAAAGTTGGAGCGCTGGGAACGCACAACGCGCTGGGCCTGGCACGGGCAAAGAATGCCAAATTCTTTCTGGCCTCCACGAGCGAATGTTACGGCGACCCGGAGGTTTCTCCGCAGAACGAAGAATACTGGGGACACGTGAATCCCATCGGGCCGCGGGGAGTTTACGATGAAGCGAAGCGGTTTGCCGAAGCTATGACGATGGCGTATCACCGCTACCACAACGTGGACACGCGCATCGTGCGAATTTTTAACACTTACGGGCCGCGCATGCGATTGAACGACGGCCGCGCGCTGCCGAACTTCGTTTTTCAAGCGCTCAGCGGCATGCCGCTAACGGTTTATGGAGACGGGAAACAGACGCGGAGTTTTTGTTATGTTTTGGACCTGATCGAAGGCATTTACCGGCTGATGATGTCCGACGAACACTTGCCGACAAATATCGGGAACCCGCAGGAGATCACGTTGCTTGATTTTGCCGAGCGCATCCGGAAACATTTCGATAATCCGCCCCCGATTGTTTTCAAGCCGCTGCCGCAGGATGATCCGAAGCGGCGCTGCCCGGACATTACCAAGGCAAAGCGCATTTTGAAGTGGGAGCCGAAGGTGGGACTGGAAGAAGGGCTGAAGCTCACTTTGGACTATTTCAGGAAAACCTTTAGCAAGAAATAGCGGCCCCGCTCCCTACGAGGTACGCACGTCTCTTCCGAAGGAATAATACTCGAAGCCCATAATGCGCATTTCCTGCGGGGAGTAGAGATTCCTGCCGTCAATCACCAGCTTGCGCGCCATGGAGCCTCCTGCGCGCCGCCAATCCAGCTTGCGAAAGGAATCCCATTCCGTGCAAATGAGAGCGGCATCTGCATCGCGCAGAGCATCGTACGGGTCTTCGTGATAGTGAAGCTGGGGAAACAAAGACTTGGTTCGAGACATGGCCTCCGGATCCGTGGCATGGACGATGGCCCCTTCCTCAAGGAGCCCCTTGACGACATCTAAAGCCGGGGCGAAGCGGACGTCATCGGTATTAGCCTTGAACGCAAGGCCGAGCACGGCGACGCGCTTGCCTTTCACCACCCACAAGGCCTGGCGAATCTTTTCGAAGAAACGCTCGATGCGCTGTTTATTGACGCGTTCGGCAGCCTTCAAGATGTCGAAATCAACGCCGACTTTGGCGGCCAGGTAAATGAATGCCTGGACGTCCTTGGGAAAGCAGAAGCCGCCGTAGCCTAAACCGGCTTTAAGAAACTGGCCGCCAATGCGCGCGTCCAGCCCCATGGCGCGGGTGACTTCCTCGACGTTCGCGCCAATCTTCTCGCACAAATCGGCGATCACGTTAGCGTAGCTGATCTTCAGCGCCAGAAAGGAATTGGAGGCGTGCTTGATGAGCTCCGCGCTGCTGATCGTGGTAACCAGGAACTCCGCCTTCTGGCCCGGAGGGCAAGTTCCGTTGTGTACGGGGCAGCGAAAAGTCCTGTCGAGAATGGGCCGGTAAATCTCCCGAAGCTCCTCGGCGGCCGAGGGATCCTCCACACCGACCACAATGCGGTCGGGATGGAAAAAATCCCCAACGGCAGTTCCCTCGCGAAGAAACTCCGGATTGGAAGCCACACGGAATTTTAGGCTGCTGTTTCGAGAATAGGCGGAGAGCGCGCGGCTGAGTTCGAGTCCGGTGCGAGCAGGGACCGTGCTTTTCTCGATCACCAGCTTCGAAGTTTTCGCTTCCCCAGCAATTTGCCGGGCCACATGGTCGATAGCCGAGAGGTCGGCCTCACCGGATTCCTTAGGGGGAGTGCCGACGCAAATGAAGATGGCTTCCCCTGCGCGAATCGCTTCACCGGCGTCCGCAGTGTACGAAATGTGGCCGGCCTCGCGTGCGGAGGTGAGAATCTGCTCGAGGTGCTCTTCATAAATGGGCACGCCGCCTGCCTGGAGCTTGGCAATGCGGTCTTTATCAATGTCCGTGCAAACGACTTCGTGACCGGCTTCTGCGAGACAGGCTCCGGTAACCAGCCCGACGTATCCACATCCGATGACAGAAAGACGCAAAAAAGAACCTCCCTGAGTTGGAGCTTAACAGGCAACAACCTGTGCGCTTGGATGCTAGTTTGTATTGTGACCGAAGCGAGGGAAAGAAAAAAGCGTAGGCTGCCTTCCCTTGCCCAAAAACACATAATTCAGAGGAACCGATCTGTTTCGTCAGCCCCTGCTCCTTCTTCCCATGAGCAGACCGCGCAGCCCCAAAAGCAGGAGCCGCGGCTGGCGCCGAACCAGGTTCCAAAGCAGACGAGTGGACTCGTCGCGGTGAAACTCGGCCAACGATTGGCGGGCGGAGACGTCGAGCAAATCCACCAATTGGGAATAGTCCTTTTGCTGAAAATGATGCAAGGCGCGGCGGATCATCCAGTGCGTGCCTAATTCGCGGCGTAAGGCGGCCAGTTCTCTCCCGGCGCCCTTTTTCAATAACGCCTGGGCTACGCCGAGCGCGCCGCGGAACCCGGTGACGATGCCGCCTACCGTTGACACCTTGACCTGGGCTGCGGCGTCCCCCACAAGAAACACTTCACCGTTGCCAATTTGCCTGCGCACCGGCACCCATCCTCGATAAACGGGAATGCGCGCGCCCTGCCATTCCAGCGGTTCCAGCTTTTTCTTTTCAAGAAACTTTTCGAAGCAGCGTTTCGTGTCGCGGCCATGCTCGCCAATCACGCCGAGTGCGGCGCGATCCGGTGACTCGGGAATCAGCCAATAAAAGTAAGGTGTGTCGTCGGGAATAAACCAGACGCGCGTGGTATCCGGCGGGCAATCTTTCGGGAGCCGGACAATGGCTTGCACGAGCGGAACGGTCTCAACCGGCGGCCATCCGGCAGCGCGAGCGACGCGGCTCGCCGCGCCATCCGCACCGACGACGCTGTCGGCATGCAACTCTTCGCGCTTGCCGCCGCTTTCGATTTCCAGGTGCAAGCCGCGTTCGTTCGGCCCCACGCCAAGAAAACGCGTGTCAAAAGAGAAGGAAGTTCCAGCTTGTTGAGCCTCTCGCGCGAGAGCGGCAATCAAACGCGAGCGCTCGATAATCAGATCCGGCTTCTTCAGGGCAATTTGCGCCGAGCGGCCGTCGGTAAAAAGTTCAAAGCGGCGGATTTCGTTGATGACGCTGTCCTGGGCCACAGCGGCCATTTGGGTGCGAAAATGATCGGTAACAATCAGCGTGCGCGCCGACGGCTCAAGCTGCGGCTTGGATTCCACTACGCGAACAGGACGCCCGCCGCGGGCTACGCTGGCGGCGGTGAAGAGTCCGGCTGCCGAAGCTCCTACGATGACGACTTCACTGGAGTGATTGCTGTTCCCTGGCTGGGTCTTGCTTTCTTTCACAGTCCTGTAGGTTCCCAGTGGTGCAAAATCTCTCCGTTTGACGCTGAGAGAGACTACGCCAAAATTTGATTAAGCTTTCCGCCCGACCCCTGCGGGACCTCTAAAGGAAGTGGGTGGGAGGGGCATTGTAAGTATACAGAAACGACCCGTAAGGGCAAAGAAAGACGCGGCTTAGACAACGTCGAGACCCTTCCAGTGAACAACTCGATGTTTAGGAAGCAAGAGAGGACTTGCGCTCCTGGCGCTCATAGGGCGCGCGTTCGAGATAGGCGACGCCCAGCAAAATAATGCCGAGGACCACGGTCCCAAGAACCAAGGCACCCCACGTCGAAAGGTAGCAGACAAACAGCGCCGCGCAGCCTCCGATGGCCCCAAGAAGATAGAGGATAATCACGGCTCCGCGATGACCGAGCCCAAGATTGGATAAGCGGTGGGCGGCGTGGTCCTTGCCGGGCGTAGTAAAAGGCAGCAACCCCCGCCGCACGCGGGAAATGGTGACCAAGGTGGTGTCAAAGATGGTTACGCCCAAAATCAACACAGGCGCCAACCAGACAGAAAGGTGCGACGCATGCTCAATGCGCAGCTTGAGACCCAAGGTGGCCATCAGGAAGCCCAAAAACATCGCGCCGCCGTCGCCCATGAAAATTTTGGCGGGCTTAAAGTTCCAGCGGAGAAACCCGGTAGCCGCTCCGAGGACCGCGGCAGCCAGGATGGTAACCAGCGTCTGCCCGTTCAGGTAGGCAAGGAGCGCGAAGAACACGGAAGCCATGGCGGCAACGCCGGCGCATAAGCCATCCATGTGATCGAGAATGCTGAACGAAGCGGTGATGCCCACCACCCAAAGGACGGTCAGGACAGCGTCCAAGACTTCGGCGCCGCGGCCTCCCAGAAGCACGCTGAAGACTTGAGCTCGAATTCCGGTGAGAAGCAAAATCCCCGCGGCAACCGGCATCCCAACAAATAGCTTCACCTGATGATGAAGGAGCCCGCGATCATCGAGAATGCCGACGGCGGCCACCAGGGTCGCGCCAATCAGGATTCCAGCAATTTGCGTCTGCGCCGGCCCTTGAAACGACAGCAACACGGCAATCACGACGGCAGCGTACATGGCCAATCCGCCGAGAAGAGGGATGGGAGCATGATGCACCTTTCGTGGGCCGGGCAGGTCCACCATGCCCACGCGCAGCGCGAACGCGCGCACCGGAACAACCAACATCATGGAAGCCAATAGCGCGACGAAGAAAGCGAGCAGGCCTGCGGCCATGCAACCCCATTTCATACGGAGAACAAGTTCCGCCCACGGTTACTCGGCGGGCAACTTCCGTAATTCTTGCCGGGTTGGGACCGGCTCCCAAGTTAGAAGCTGAAAATGGCTGCCCCCACGCAGCGCAAACACCATACTGCGGTTTTTGTTGCGCGGCAATCCCGGAAAAAGTTGTTTTGCTTAATTGGTTCTTTGTAATGATGCGGCGGGAAGACTTCCGCGACGAGTAAACGGCGCATGTGAAGTCCCAAAAAAGCACTATCGAGGGTTTCGAGTCGTCCTTAGATCTTTAGCGCAACGTTAGCCGGTCGAAAGCCTCCAGATATTTTTGAAGTTCCCCGGCGCGATCATAAGAAGGTGCGGCATTGCGGGCTGCTTCTCCCATGGCTCTTAGTTTCGTGACGTCCGCCATAAGGGCGCGAATTACTTTGACGAGCTCCGCGGGTTTGTCGGGGTCAGCGGCTACGGCGAAGCCTTGCTTCTCGCCAAGCGAGACGACGTCCGTTTCCTTTGGGGCTACGGCGACAATCGGCTTTCCTGCGGCGAGGATTCCGTACATTTTGCTTGGCACGACGACTCCCTCGAGCCCCCGCTTTACCGTAACAATGTGCGCATCCGCGGCTGCGAGAACTGATGGGATTTTGTTCGAAGGGAAGTAATCCAGGAAGCGAATGTTCGCAGCTCCTGAGGCTGCGATTTCCAGTTGGGCACGCTGGGCGCCACCGCCCACGAAAACCAGGCCCACGCCGTCGTTTGCCAGTTTGCGGGCAGCGGTGATCAAGGTATTCCAAGCGCCGTAGAATCCGAGATTGCCGGCGTGCAACAGAACGAACGAAAAACCGCCTCGAATCACGCGGACGATTTCAGGATCGAGAGGTAACAAAGGCTCCGTGGCTTTGGGAGGCTCCACTCCATCACGAATGACTACGACGCGGGCAGGGTCTACTCCCTTTGCGATGATCCGCGCACGCATGTCCTCGCCAAGAACGATGACGCACTTGGCGCGTCGCAAAGCCCAGCGGTGCATTCTTTCCCATGCGCGCGCGAGCAAACCACGCCGCATGATGTCGCCGCCCACGGCCATATCGGGATACAGATCCCGGATGTTGTAAGCGCAGGGTTTTCGCTTCAGCATGGCGACGAAAGCTCCCACGATTCCCTGGAATGGCGGGTCGGTCATGACCACCACTGCGTCACAATCTAGGAAAAGGGCGCACGGAACGGCGAGCCAAACATAGCTCAAGTAATTTATCAGGCGCTTTTTCATATTGAAGCGCGGAAACGCAGTCGAACCGGCGCGGATGACTCGAACGAGGCCGGCGTTTTCCGTTTGATACAGCCGCCATGGACGACGCTCGGCTGGATCGTACGATGGGCGACCGCAAAGGACCGTGACGTGATGATGAACGCAAATCGCATCCACGACGGTGTGCGCCATTTTTGCGGTCGCCGAGGTGTCCGGCGGATAGTAAAGATTGAGCAGAAGAATTCGCAATCGTTTTCAACCGCACGGATGATTCAAGACTGCTTATGATGCGTCGTATTGCGCGCTGATGTCGAACTGTTTCTGTTGTCCGGTGGAAATCAGGACGGTATCGTTTCGTTTTCCCGCAAGCTTGGCGTCATAGCCGTTGACGGTGACTCGCGACAAAGCGGATTGCAGCGGCAGGCGCAGCTTGAGCTGGATTTGTGCCGGTTTTCCGGCTGCAGCAAGAAGGATTTTACCAGCGATATGTCGCGTGGATGCATCCGCCTGAAGTTCGAGAGTGACGCGTCCCCACCGTGTGGGGGCATTTTCGATGCGGATAGGATTCCCGGAAACGAGCCAGGAACGTGGGATGCCCTTCCCAAGATAGAGAACGTCCTCGTCAGAGTCTTCAAGAACCAGCATCCAGCGCACCAGCAGGGGAATGGTTTGCTGGGCTGGTATGCAAAAGAGAGCGGTGCCGCCGTTGATGTCTGAAACCTCTCCCGCGGTCCAACTGCCGCGAGTGTGATCGTGATAATGATGGGAATAAAGGAACAACAGAAACTCTTCGACGCGGTCGAGCCGTAGCAACATCT
>QHYL01000266.1 GCA_003224105.1 Acidobacteriota bacterium
AAAATGCGTGTGCTGCTGAAAAACCCGGACAGCACCACGTCGCGTCCCGTCGCATCCGTGGTGCACGAGGCCAGCAAATCTGGCGAGACGATTCCCAGCAGCGAGCGCAACTCGAAAATGTTCCACCGTTCGCGCCCAAGGATCGCAATCGCGCAGCCGTCCTGCCCCAGCGGATAGCACTCCCGCGTGATCGTTTTGATGAGCGTCGACTTCCCACTGCCGTTCGGCCCCAGGATGCACACGTGCTCTCCCGCGGCGATCTCCAGATTCACTTCCCAGAGCGCCGCGCAGTCGCCGCGCATCACCGTCACGTTCTTGAGCTTGAGAAGCGGTGGGGCCACGGAACTCTTTCACCTCGTCGAGCGCATTTCCATCGCAGGCTCATCTTAGCCGACAGAAGGGCAGTATCCGTTGCGAATCAAGCGCAAGGGCGGCGGAAACTCCGGGCAAACGAGATGGAAGCGGTCAGTCCCAGGAAGCAAGAAGGCGAAAATGGCGGCCCAAATAAAAGGAGGTGAAAACAACTTCGTCTTCACCTCCCGGGGTGGGGTGGGGTGTTGCATGTCGAAGCCCTCAGCGGCTCAGCAGGCCTGCCCTGCCAGGCAGGTCTGCGGCCTCACTCGCGGGTTGCTTTTTGGCAATTCGATAGGAGACTCACCACCAAAGAGCTTCTCTTTTAGCGCGTTGTAGCACCGCAAATCGCAGGTGTCAACGTTAAAAATCGCTCAATTCAGTCCTGTAGCTCAAATGGTTGACACGCTGGTTTCCTCATGTAAATCGCTTTAGGAGGTGAGCTGAGCATCCACAAACGACAAAAAGCAGCAAGGAGGCTGAGCATGCCCGAGGCCGGCGTCAAGCGCGGCTTGGACGTAAGCGATGCCGTCAGCAACCGTGAAAGCAACTTGCTGAACGGCGCTCCGCGAACGGGAACTGAAACGCGCCTGGCCACAACCACCGCTCGAAGCCGCCTCACTTGCTTGCCGCGGGGCCTTTGATCTGGTCCAGGATTTCCCTCACCTGCCGCCCCAGCGCCATGGGACTGTACGGTTTTTGCAGGTAGTGTGTGTTCGTGGCTGCGGCGCCCACGTTTTCCGAATCTTGCGAATACCCGCTGGTAAAAATGACCGGGAGACCTCTGAAGTTGGCTGTGAGTTTCTGCGCCGTCGCCACGCCGCCCAGCTTTGGCATGACCACGTCGAGAATGGCGATCGCAGGGGTATCTTCCGCGCACAAGCGAAGGGCCTCCTCGCCGTCGGCCGCCGAAAGCACGCGGTAACCCAGGCTCATCAGGGTCTGGCGCGCCATCTCGCGGATGGACTCATGGTCCTCGGCGATAAGAATGGTCTCCGTCCCGCGCAACTCTGCGACGGACGCCGCGGGAACCTTGGCCGGAGAACCTTCAGCCACTCCGCCCTCCAGCACGGGGAGGTACACGCGAAAGAGGCTTCCCTGACCGGGCTCGCTGTAAACATGAATGAATCCGCCGTGTTGCTTCACGATGCCGTACACGGTCGCCAGACCCATTCCGGTGCCTTTGCCTTTTTCTTTGGTGGTGAAGAACGGCTCGAAAATCCGCTCGCGCGTTTCCGCGTCCATTCCCATGCCGGTGTCCGACACGGAAAGAACTGCGTGGCGCCCTGTGGCCACGCCCGGATAAAAGCGCGCGTAGGCTTCATCGAGCTCCACCATCTCGGTCTCGACGACCATGCGGCCGCCGTTGGGCATGGCGTCCCTCGCGTTCAGGCACAGATTCATCAGCACCTGCTCGATTTGGGTCGGATCGGCTTTTACCACTTCGAGCGGCGCGGTCAGCACTTTGAGTTCAATGTTCTTGCTGATCACTTTGTCGAGAAAACTGATCAGTCCGCTGGTAACGGTGTTGAGGTCAATGGCCTGTCGCTGCAAGACCTGGCGCCGCGAAAAAGCCAGCAGTTCGCGCGTGAGCGCCGCGGCCCGCTCCGCCTGTTCCTTGATGCGCGCAAATCTCTCGCTGGCCTTTGTTCTGCCCTGGTTTTCGTCCAAGCCCAGCTCCGCCCATCCCAGGATCGCACCGATGACGTTGTTGAAATCGTGCGCCACGCCGCCCGCGAGCTGGCCGATGGCTTCAAATTTCTGCGCCTGGCGCAACTGCCGCTCCATCGCGCGGAGCTCCGTAACGTCTTCGGTGATGAATTCCATCGTGTCGGCTTCGCCTGGATCGGAAAGATGGCGGAAATGCAGGCGAACCGTAATAATGCCGCCGTCGCGCCTACGCCACTCGGCTTCCGCGCCGTGTACGAGTCCACGCGAACGGCAGTCCGCCACATGCTGAAGAAATTGTTCCGGGAACCGGTAAACGTCTCGCACGAGGTTGAGCGCGTGAAGATCTTCGAGCTGGCTACAGCCCAGGATCGAAAGCAACGCCGGATTCGCATCCAGAAACGTGCCATCGGCCGCCGCGTGAAAAATTCCGTAAACGGCGTGATCCACCAGTTCGCGGTTGCGCGTTTCGGAAATCCGCAAGGCCTCGTGCGCTCGATTATTCTCGTCTCGAAGGGCCTTTTCATTCAGCGTGCGCTTGATGACGGATGGCAGCCGGGGCAGGTTGTCCTTCAGAACGAAATCGCTCACGCCCTGCTTGATACACTCAACCGCGGCCTCTTCCCCGAGCGTTCCCGTGATCACCACAAACGGCGTGTCTTTTCCGCAGGCCCGGAGCTCGCGCAAAGCATCCAGCCCAGTCCAGTTCGGCAGGCGATAGTCCGAAAGGATGATTCCAAAATCGTTTTCTCTCAGGGCTCGAACGAACTGTTGCTGATCCTCCACCAGCGTGGCGTCGAAACGCGTACCTATGCCTTTGAGCTGCGCGAGAATCAATTCCACGTCCAGCCGCGAATGTTCCACAATGAGCACGCGAAGCGGCTCGGTCACTGCGGTAGTTTTGACTTCTTCGAGTATGCTGGTTTTCATCTATGTCCCTTTGTTACTTGCCCGAATAGGCCGCCAGGGGCGGCAGGTGGTTCACCACCAGCCAGTACATTCCGAAGTGCCGGACAACTTCCTGGAATTTCTGCAAGTCCACTGGCTTCTGGATATAGCTATTTACTCCCAGCTGATAGCACTCCACGAGGTCGCGTTCCTGGTTGGAAGAAGTGAGCACCACCACCGGGATCGCTCGCGTGCGCTCATCTTCCTTCATTGCCCGCAACACTTCGTGGCCCGAAATCTTCGGCAGCTTCAGGTCAAGCAGCACGACGCGGGGAGGGTTGGTGAAGCTGCGGTTGGAATAAGCGCCGCGGCAAAAAAGAAAGTCCAGCGCCTCCGCGCCATCGCGCGCGACCTCGATGTGGTTCGCCAGGCGCTCTTTCCGCAACGCATGTACCGTTAGCTCCGCATCGGCAGGGTCATCCTCAACAAGCAGAATTTCGTACACTTGAGGTGTCATGCGCGTGCTCCTATCGTTTCGTGAGTCTTGCAGCGGGGAACCGCCGTCGGAACCGTGAAATAAAAAGTCGCGCCTTGCCCCGGCTGCGATTCCGCCCAAACCCTGCCGCCGTGCTTCTTGATGATGCGTTGCACAGTGGCCAGCCCGATGCCGGTGCCTTCAAACTCATCCTGACGGTGCAGCCGCTGAAACACGCCGAAGAGTTTGTCCGCGAAGCGCGGGTCAAAGCCCGCGCCATTATCGCGGATGAAAAGAATCGTCTCGCCCTCTTCCTCGCGGCTGCCGATTTCAATCACCGCTTTGGATTGATTCTTGCTGAATTTGATCGCGTTCGAGAGCAGGTTGACCCAAACCTGGCGGAATAAATTTGTGTCGACTTCGACTTCGGGAAGGTCGCTGATTCGCCATTCGATATCGCGGTTTCCGGGTGCGGAGAGCGTTTCCGCCTGCGCTTCTTCCACCAGGTTGCGAAGCGCAACCCGGCAAAGTTGCGGGGATTGCCGCCCGAGCCGGGAAAACTGCAAAAGATCTTCCACGAGGTTCGACATGTGCGTCGTAGCGGACCGCACACGGTCCAGGTAATGCCGTGCTTCCTGCGGAAGCTGCGTTCCGTATTCCTGCTGAAGAATTCGGGAGAAGCCGTCCATGTGCCGGAGCGGTGCGCGCAGGTCGTGCGAAACCGAGTAGCTGAATGCTTCCAACTCATGGTTGGCCTCCTGAAGTTCTTTTGTTCTTTTTTCCACTCGGTCTTCCAGCTCTGTATTTAGGAGCCGGATTTCTCCTTCTGCCTGCTGCCTTGCCCGGATGTGACCGTGCAAATCGTCCATGGCATGCCCCAGTTCCTGTCGTTGATCTTCGTACTTCACGCCGAGCAGCTCTTGCGCTTTTCGCAACCCGGTTTCGATGCGGCCGCGATTGAGGATTTCCCTTTGGATGAAATAGCCCGCTGTTCCGAGAATAAGGAACGTAAGCAACCCGGCGAAAACGACTACGATTCGCGTGACTCGGGCGTTTGCTTGCACCGCGCGGGACCGGGAGGCCAGCAACTCCCGCTCGTTGGCTTCAAGATGGTCGAACAACGCCAGCAGTCGTGCGGTGGTTTCCGCCGTCTTCGCCCAGGGAACGGAATTTGCAGACCGGGTGGTCCCTCCGGCGCTACTTTGGCTCGATGCCCCGTCGAGGGAAGTAAGTTCCTTGCCGAACACCCCTTGGACTTCAGCAATCAAGCGTTGCTGCGCCGGGTTGTCCGCCGTCAGCGTGTGGAGACGCGCCACGTCCTCTCTCAGCTTGTCCGAGTCCGCATCTGACCCGCCGGTACCGGCGCCGTTACGCGCGAGTTGATTTGTCAGCCATCGGTTCACCAAACGCGCTCGTTCCAGCCTTGCGTCGCCAATGACCCCCAGAACCTCCTGCGTGTGCGCAACCCAGCCCTCGAGGGCGATCGACTCTCCCCCTCCGCGCACAGCCAGGTAAAACACTGCAAGCAACACCAGCGCCACTCCAGCCCAAGTCCACGCCAGTTTTCGGCGAAATCTGAGTGCCTTATTCATCGCTCTTTTACCTTTATCGCTGCCTTCCTTTCCTCTCGTTTCCTGTTACTGCCAGTTCGGGGGCTCGTAGACCGGCCTCGACCTCATCCAGGAATTCCGCAAACGTGCGCGCTCCTTTCCCTGCCCAGAAGCGAGCCGCCATGCGCAGCTCCAGAGGGCCCCATCGGCTATTAGCACTGTTGAACGTTTCCAGGCGTATTCTCAGGCGCTGCAGCAAGACGGGCGCGCTCGGCTCGATGGCGTCCACCGCCAGCGCGGCAAATTGCGATTCTCCAATCCGGGCCAGCAAGTCCGAGCGCCGGAAACTTCGCGTCAACAGCGTCGCGATTTCCCGCAGCGAAGATTGGGCAGCGTTCTCGCCAAACTTTTTCCGGATGCGTTCCAGATTCTCGAACCTCCCGCACAGCAGGACCAGGGTGCCTCGGCGCTCCCTCGCCGTGTCCATGATGTGCGATCCGAGCGTCAAAAAGCCGTCGCGGATATACAGCCCAGTCGCCGGATCCCGAAGCAAGTCCGCCAGCCCTTTTAAGGTTTTGCGCTCGAGCGCGCTCCGGAGCACGCGGTCCAATGTCTGTGGATCGAGATGATTCTTCAGGAGATAGTCCATTGCCCCTTCGCGCAGGCTCGCCACAGCAATCTCTTTTTTCGTTGAATCACCAATCACGATCAGTGGAACTTCCGGTTTGGTTCGATGTATCAATCGCACGGTCCCCAACACATCGGGACTGCCGAGTGCCAGGTCCAGCAGAATCACTTCGGGGCTCACCAGTTTCAGCGAAGCCATCAGGGTCGAAACTCCGGACACTTCTGTCAGTTGCACGCCGCCTTCGTGGTCGGGAAAAATCCGACGCAACACCGAAGCGGCTTGTCCGGAAGCTCCTTCCGCCACCAAGACACGCAGTTTCTCCGTCATAGGTCCGGCCTGCTTTCAATGGGAGAATGCGGGGAGAGGAAGGTTCGTAGATTTAACGGGAGAGACAATTCGATTGCTGTGACGACCGTCACACCAGAAGCAATCTCCCTCTGCCGACACTTCATCGCAGACCAACTCTCGTTGCGAGACTGGAGAGGGCAGTCTTGTGAAATTGTGTAGTTTGGAAGGGTTTAACTATTCTCGCGCATTCATGGTGCGTGTCAAGACTGGCTGCCGAGGTACGTGCGTAGACCTAACGATAGCCCGAATAGGCCCGTTCGTGGCAAACAAGTTCACTCGCCGAAGATTTCGTTGATCTTCTCTGCGAGCTTAAAGTCGTAGTCACTGATGCTCTTTACGCTGTGGGTCGTCAGGTCAATGACTACTTTGTTCCACACGTTGAACCATTCCGGGTGATGGTCCATTTTCTCGGCCACCAGAGCCACCCGAGTCATGTTGCCGAAGGCGGTGACGAAATCCTTGCACGCGAATTCCCGATGCAGCTTGCCGTTCACCACGCTCCAGCCGATCACCTTCGGCAGCAATGCATTGATCTCCGCTTCGCTCAGTTTCTTCGCGGGCATAAGTGTTTCCTCCGGAGCGTTGAATCGTCACGTGCCATTATGCGGCGCAAACCGTGCGCCAGCAATGTCCCTACTCCCGCGCGCCGGCGCCTAGAGACATGAGACGTTGAATTTCATCATCCGCGCGCTTCGTCGTTGAATGCGCGAACGAAATCCACTATTGTAGGGGTTTCTTTAGAAGCCGAAAGAGGCTGTAGACGATCGCGCCGCAACAATACGGAGACATTTGTGAAAAAGAAGATTCGCGCCATCCAATATGGTGTCGGCCCCATCGGCGCATCCATAGCGAAGCTGATGCGGGAAAAACAGGCGATTGAGATTATTGGCGCGATAGACCTGGACCCTGCCAAGGCCGGACGCGACCTAGGAGAGGTTGTTGGCGCACAGGACAGCCCCTGGGGCGTTAAGGTGTTTGCCGATGCCAAAGAAGCCCTCGACCTGAACCCGGACGTGGTCATTCACTCGACTTCTTCCTCACTGGAAAAAGTAATGGACCAATTGACGGCGTGTCTGGAAGCGCAGTCCTGCATTGTTTCGACGTGCGAGGAATTGTCCTATCCGTTTCGCACGCATCCAGAACTGGCGGCCAAACTGGATGCTGCGGCCAAGGAGTGGGGAGTGGCGCTGGTGGGCACGGGAGTGAATCCGGGCTTCGTGATGGACAAGCTGGTGGTCACGCTGGCGGCGGTTTCACAGCGCATTGAACATGCCAAGGGGCTGCGCATCGTGGACGCATCCAAGCGCCGGCTGCCGCTGCAGAAAAAGATCGGCGCAGGCATGACGGTGGACGAATTTCGCGCGCAGGTGAAAGCCGGCGTGATCAAGCACGTGGGCTTGCCGGAGTCCGTGGCCATGGTGGCGGACAGCTTGGGCCTTCCGGTGGAAATGATCACGGAGACGATTGAGCCAAAAGTGGCGGCCGAGCGGGTACAAACCGAATACCTGACCGTCGAGCCGGGGCAGGCGGCGGGCGTTCATCAAATCGGGCGGGGCCTCTCGAAGGACGGCAAGGAGCTGGTCTACCTGGAATTGCAAATGTACGTTGGCGCGAAAGACCCCGCCGACACGATCACACTTACCGGCCATCCGAACATCAGCTTGACGATTCCCGGCGGTTCGCACGGCGACATCGCCACGGCTTCTGTGGTCGTAAATTCAATCCCTGTGATTCTCGATGCGCCTGCGGGCTTGCGCACTTCACGCGATCTGCCCATTGGATTCTTCTCGCCTAATGCAAAGCCATGACCCCAGGCAGGAAAATAAATTCTGAAAGATAGCAAGCTGCCTCCAGTCCTACGTAAATCCCAATTCGCCGCCGCTGCCACCCGGCCATAACCACCGGCGGGATATGAGCGCCGCGGTCGAAACCGCCACAATCGTTAGGAGAAACGACAATGGAGGGACAACAACGAACACGAAGGCGGTCTTCGCCCTGGGTGGGCCTAAAGCAACACATCCATAGATGGCCAAGGAAGCTAGCGAGAGAAACAGCATTACGCCATAGAGCGCACCTCGCGCAAGGACCGACCAACTTTTTGAGATGAAGGTGGCGAACACCAGAGCCATGAACGGAGAGAGCACCCAAATTACAAACAGAACCATCAAAAAGTGCGAGGGATTTCGATGCCCTGCAACGAGCGTGAAGGCCACCGAGGCGGCTGCCCCTGTCAGAACCGCGACGAGCGCTGCCGTGCGTAGTGGCCCAAGGAATGCGCCAGCGACTCTATCCGGGCCTACTTCAGAGATCATTACAACGGCCTTCTTCAGTTGTGCTTCAGGAATTCGCCTTTGTGGCCGGTCAGCGAGTTGTAAAGCGTCTCGATGAAGGCGTCAGTGTTCACGAATTGTCCGGAGAACTTGCTCCACGGATCGAGAATCTTTGCCTGTTTCATCTGGTCCAGAGATTTGTGCTCGTCGAGCGCTTTTTGAATGACGGCGGAAGTTTCCTTCAGCATCTTGGTATAAGCACGAACATCGTCGAGATTCGAAAGCGCGCCGTGTCCGGGAATCACTTTCACGTCGGCCGGAAGCTGCGCCGTGGTCCTTTCCATGGCGTCGATGATGCCTTGCACGCTGCCGCCAGCGGACACATCAATGAACGGGAAACCGTAGCGCACAAAATCGTCGCCCATGTGCACCACATTATTCTTCGGAAAGAAAATGATGGAATCGCCGTCGGTGTGGCCCGAGGGGAAATGCATGGCGCGAATGTCTTCACCGTTCAAATGAACGGTAACGTCGTGCTGGAAGGTGATGATGGGCAGGGCGGCCCTGGCGGCAGGCTTATTCTCCATTTTGATTGAGCCGCCGTTGCCTGCCGTGCCGCCACTCTCAAGGCGCTTGCGCACATTGTCGTGAGCAATCAGCGTGGAGCCCGCGTTGCTGAACGTCTCGTTGCCGCCGGTGTGATCGCCGTGATAGTGCGTGTTGATGACGAAGCGGACCGGTTTGTCGGTGACGCCGATATTTTTCAGGGCCGCCTGAATTTTTTCGGCCAGGGGAGCGAACTGGTCGTCCACGATCACGATGCCGTCTTCGCCCACCGATGCGGCAATGTTTCCGCCTGCGCCCTCGAGCATATAAATGTTTCCGGAAACTTTGGTGACCTTGATCTCCACCTTGGAAAAATCCTGCTGCTGAGCCGACGCTATCTGAACCACCAGAGTGGCCATCGCTGCCAGTGCAAGCGTCACTGTAAGCCGCACCATCTTGTTGGACATGTCTCCTCCCTCAGCTAAGCGCCGCGCATTGTAGCATCGCTCGGACGAAATATGAGGTAAAGAAATGAAGATTTGAGGGTGGCTACCGAATGTGCGGCCTCAATCTCTGGCCGAGGCCAAAAGACACCCAAGAGTGTAGCCGTAAATGGAGAGACGCAGTGAGCAGGTAAACGTCCCGACTGCCCCACTTATCAGTCGAAACGGACGTATTCGAAATTCAAAGGCTTACTGTTGATGCCGCGCAACGGCGGCGCAATCCAGTTTGCGAATTTTCCCGGCTCGGCCACGCGGCCGATCATAAGGGATTGCACGAATTCATAGTCCTTCGAGCTCGGCAGCCATTCGAATTCGTGCTTTTTCCACGCCTCTTCGGTCAGGACTTCACCCTCCGGGCTGATGAAGTGCCCCGCGAAATTTCCTATCGCGCGATGAAAACCCTTGTGCGGCAGGGTCAAGCGGAAAGAGACTCCGGCTTGATCGATGACCCTTTGCCAGCGGCTGACGCCGTCGGCAATCTCATCAATATAATCGTCCCGCAAGCGCTCGTTAAGAGCCGTCAGTGCCGGAACCTCTTTCGTCACGATCTTGCCGCCGACAACTTCGGAGACCGGGTAATGAGAGTCGGTCAGCAGATGATCGTCTTCGATCTTGGTTTCGCGGAAACGCCCTTTGAGGCCGCTGGTGAAGTAATTCGCGGCGTTCGAGGAAACGTCAGAGCCATAGAGGTCAAGCGTCACGCTATAGTGGAAGTTCAAATATTTCTGGATGGTCTGCAGGTCAATCACGCCCAGAGCGCGCACGTCCGACGGATCCTCGACATTGTTTTCTTTCATGACTTCGCAAGTGCGCTGGATGATGCGGCTCACCCCCGTTTCGCCTACAAACATGTGGTGCGCTTCCTCGGTCAGCATGAAGCGGCAGGTTCGCGAAAGTGGATCGAAACCGGATTCCGCCAGCGCGCAGAGCTGAAATTTTCCGTCGCGGTCGGTGAAAAAAGTGAACATGTAGAACGCCAGCCAATCCGGCGTCGGCTCGTTGAACGCTCCCAGAATGCGCGGATTGTCTGTGTCGCCGGAACGCCGCGCCAGCAAAGCTTCCGCTTCTTCGCGACCGTCGCGCCCGAAATAGCGGTGCAGCAGGTAGACCATGGCCCAGAGATGGCGGCCTTCTTCGACGTTCACCTGAAAAATGTTTCGCAGGTCATACAAGGAAGGGCAGGAAAGTCCCAGCATCTTTTGCTGTTCCACGGAAGCCGGCTCGGTGTCGCCCTGCGTCACGATGATTCGCCGCAGCGTCGAGCGGTATTCTCCCGGGACCTCTTGCCATGCGGGTTGGCCCTTGTGCGTGCCAAAATTCACTTGCCGCTTCTCGTCGTGCGGCTGCAGGAAGATGCCCCAGCGATACTCCGGCATCTTTACGTAATCGAATTGCGCCCAGCCATCCGGCTCGACACTGATCGCCGTACGCAAGTAAACATCATAGTTGCGGCTCTCGGTTGGCCCCATGTCGTACCACCAGCCCAGAAACGCCGGCTGCCAATGCTCCAGGGCACGTTGTAAGACGCGGTCGCGCCCCAAGTCTACATTATTGGGAATTTTTTCCGTGTAATTGATCATGACTGCCCCCCTCAGCCCTTCCAAAATCTCTCGACTAGACCTTTTCCCAGTTGAACTTCACCGGCGCGCCCGTGCCATAGACCTTCAAAGCGCCATTGGGACCGACCGCGTTCGGCCGAATGAAAATCCAGTTTTGCCATGCGGACAAGCGTCCGAAGATGCGCGTCTCAGGCGTTTCGCCAGCGCTAAACCGCAAATTCGCCTCGAGGCCCGTCAGTGCATCCGGCGATTGCGCGGCACGCGATTCCATCGCCTGGCGGATCTCATCGTCCCAATCGAGGTCATCCGGCGCGGCGGTGACGAGCCCTGCTTCCATCGCTTGGCGCGCCGAAAGCTTTTGTCCAATCAGCCCGCGAAGTGCCTCGATCTGGGCGGTGTCTTCATAAAAGCGCGCCGCCAGCCGCGAAAGATGATTCACCATCGGCAACGGCCCGAAGTTCATCTCGGATAGCGTCAGAGTGGCTCTGTTGCCGCCTTCTTCCGTGTCCCGCATGTACATGCGATCCGCTGCCAAGGCTAACTCGAGCAAACTCCCGGCAAAGCAGGAACCAGATTCAGCGAGCGCGTACATCGAGCGCGACGTCACTTCAAGCCGCGCGAACGTTCGCCGCATCATTCCCAGGACTTCACGCACGAACCAATTGTCCCGATGGCTTAAGATGAATTGGTCCATCGCCAGAACGGCATCGGGGCTTCCGGCGGTCTTGATGATCCAGAGACCGATTTCCAGTTCGTTGGTCCGCAAGCTGAGGATAGCGTCATCGAGTTCGCGCGCCATTTGCAATGGCCACCAGTTCGCGCCTGCCGCAAGAGCTCTTTCGAGCGTTTGTTCACTCGCCGACTCCGGCGCACTCACAGTGATGGTCGCTGTGCGCGCCACGCGGTTCAATTGCACATCAACGTATTCGTAGTGCAGGCCGGCATCGTCCGTCGCTTTCTTTAACGGCGTTAGCGCCACGCCTTTCGTCCCTGCTGGACGGTCAGAGAATTCCGCAAGCCTGAGAGCGCGCTGCTTGACGTGTTCCGTAAACTGCTGCGGCTTCACGATGTCGTCTACCAATCGCCAATCCTTGGCTCGTTGTCCGCGTACGCCGTCCTGGTTGGTGCAAAACATGTCCGCGAGATCCTTCCGGACCTTTCGCTTGTCCGTCAGGCGTGTGAGCCCGCCCGTTCCTGGCAAAACGCCAAGGAGCGGAAGTTCCGGCAAGCTGACTGCGGACGAGCGATCATCGATGAGGATGATTTCGTCGCACGCCAGCGCGAGTTCGTATCCGCCGCCTGCAGTTGTTCCATTGCAAGCGGCGAGAAACTTCAATCCTGAATTCCGGCTCGCATCCTCGATTCCGTTCCGCGTTTCATTGGTGAATTTGCAGAAATTCACTTTCCAGGCGTGCGTGGAAAGGCCCAGCATGTAAATGTTGGCCCCGGAGCAAAAAATGCGGTTCTTCGCGCTAGCAAAAACCACGGTGCGAATCTCTGGATGCTCAAAGCGAATGCGCTGCAGCGCGTCGTGAAGCTCGATGTCCACGCCCAGGTCGTAGGAATTCAGCTTGAGTTTGTAGCCCGGACGAATCCCGCCCTCTTCCGCGACGTCCATCGTGAGCGTCGCCACCGGGCCCTCGAAGGAAACCCTCCAGTGTTTGTATCGCGAGGGTTCGGTCTGGTAGTCCACTGGCGCCGGTTTCGTCTTGACCTCTTGAGTTACCGCTACGTCCACGCCGTCCTCCTATTGCAGGTTCTGTTGCAAGGCCGATTTCAGTGCCGCAAGACTCTCATCGACGGAAGTTCCGGAAGTGTCCAGCAATAAATCTGCTTTCCGGTACAACGGTTCGCGGGCTTCCAGAATTCCCCGCAGGTCTTCCATCGCCTGTTTGTTCGCGGCCATGGGGCGGAAGTCGCCCTGCGCTAGCACGCGCGACATATGTTCTTCCGGTTGCGCCTTGATCCACACGGTATAGCAGTGGGACAGGAGAAAATCAAAAGTCTCCTTTTCGGAAACCACGCCGCCACCCACCGAAATCACAGCGCACTCATTCTCCTTCAGCACTCTTTCCAGCGTGCGCTTTTCAATCGCTCGAAAGCCCGATTGGCCGTAAAGCGAAAAAATCTCGCCCAGCGGCATTCCCGTATCCTTCTCAATTTCGTTGTCAAGCTCCACAAAACAGTTCCCCTTTTCTTTCGCCAGCATCGAACCAAGCGTAGACTTGCCGGCCCCGCGCAAGCCGATCAGCGCGATCCGCATTCTGCGCGTCTTTTCTTCGCGGCCAAACTCGCGCATTAACCGGGACACCACGTCTTCCAGCCGATTCTGGGGCAGCCGTTCCAGAAATCTTTGGATCAATCTCTTCTCTGGGCCTTTCTCCGCGGGTTCTTCGGTCAGCGGCGCAAACAAGTTAGCGATGGGTACGTGGAGTGCCGCGGCGATTCTCTGCAGCAACACCACGGAGATATTCCCTTCACCGCTCTCGAGTTGCGCCAGATGCCGTTCCGACACATCGGCCTCTTGCGACATTTGTTTGCGCGTCATGCCCCGGCGGCTTCGCAGTTCGCGGACGCGTTTCCCCAGGAAGGTCAAGAAATCGCCATTTCCCGAGAAACCGTAAGAATTCGAGGTAAATGCCTTTGCTGGTGTTGGAGAAGAACCCATAATCGTAATGTGCATTATATTACAGGACGAAGAGCGGCAGTCAACAGTAGAACGAGGGAACGATTTTCCACAAGTCATTTCGGAATATCACTGGAGCTCATTTGCCTATAATATCCAATGGTATCAATAGGATGCAAAAACGAGGGATTGGAGGCTTATACCAAGAATCACAATCACTGGTCTTCCAAACATGCAGAATAGTGCATTTCGTCGCTAGTTTTGCCTTACCTCATCGCGTCTGCTATTTTATGGGGTCGCTCTTCCGCATGGAGTTACCAATGAACCTCTCTAACTATCTGGCTGGCCAATGGATTGAGGGATCCGGCCCCGGCACGCCGCTGGTGGATCCAGTGACGGGAGACGAGCTCGCCCGGATCTCTTCCGATGGTGTTGACCTCAAAACCGCGCTTGAGTTCGCCCGTGCCCAGGGCGGACCGGCTCTCCGCCAACTCAGCTACACGCAGCGCGCGGATTTGCTGGCCAAGATTGGCGAGATGCTTTCCGCGAACCGCGATGAGTATTTCCGGCTCTCTCTCTTAAATCTCGGCGCCACGCAAGCGGATGCTTCGTTCGATGTCGACGGTGCGCTGTACACCGTGAAGTATTACGCGAAGATTGGCCGCGCCCTTGCCGACGGAAAGATGTTGAAGGAAGGTGCGGCTGCCTCTCTCTCAAAGACCGGAGTATTCGCAGGCCAGCATTTTCTCGTTCCCACGAAAGGCGCAGCGGTTTTCATCAACGCGTTTAATTTCCCGGCTTGGGGCTTTTGCGAAAAGGCTGCCCCGGCGCTTCTCTCGGGAGTCCCGGTGCTGGTGAAGCCAGCTTCTCCAACGGCCTGGGTGGCGCACAAAATGGTGGAGGATGTCGTCAAATCCGCAATCCTGCCGCCGGGAGCGATTTCCCTGGTTTGTGGCTCCGCCCGGGAATTGCTCGACCATGTCCGCGAAGAAGACATCGTTTCCTTCACCGGTTCCGCTGATACCGCTGCGCGCATTCGCACTCACTCCAACGTAGTGCATCGCTCGGTCCGAGTGAACATCGAGGCGGACAGTATCAACTCCGCCATCCTGGGACCGGACTGCGCGCCCGGGAGCGATCTCTTCGATCTTCTCGTCAAAGAAGTCCTGAAAGAAATAACGCTAAAAGCCGGCCAGAAATGCACGACCATTCGGCGCGTCTTCGCTACGCGCCAAACGTTGAAAGCTTTAGGCGAAGCCGTGTCGGCCCGTTTGAGCGCGACGAAAGTAGGGAATCCTCGCAATTCGGAAGTGAAGGTCGGACCCGTGGTCAACAAAGCGCAGCAAAGCGCCTGCCTGGAAGGCCTCAAAAAGTTGCGATCCGAATGTTCGGTTGTTTTTGGCGGAAACGATCATTTCGAACCGGTAGACGCCGATCCGCAAAAGTCCGCATTCGTTCAGCCTACGCTTCTAGCCAGCAATGACGGGCTGGCTTCCAAATATGTCCACGACGTTGAAGTATTCGGCCCGGTCGTCACTCTCGTGGCTTACGACAGCCTGAAGGACCTTGTCCCAATGGTTCGCCGCGGAAGTGGATCGCTGGTAGCCTCGGTTTTTTCCAACGATTCTTCTTTCCTGCAAGAAGTCATTCTCGGCCTCGGCGACCTTCACGGCAGAATCCTGGCAGTGGATTCTTCCGTCGGCGCTCAGCACACGGGCCACGGCAACGTGGTTCCGAGCTGCCTGCATGGCGGCCCCGGCAGGGCTGGCGGCGGCGAGGAACTCGCCGGCCTGCGCGCACTACTGCTTTATCATCGTCGTTTTGTCGTTCAGGGCCCTGCCAACTGTATTAAAGAATTGTCAGGCTTGTCCGCCGACACCAATCTTCTGTATTCATAGAGACGGTGCGGGCCTGCTGGAGCCACGCGCTCTAAATGCTGTCTGCGCTATCCACAGAAAAATGAGACCATAGCGAGCGGCTTTTCGTCCAAGATTATCGCTCATGCCAAGAATCCCCACGATCGAAGATCATCGCCTGGAAGAAGCGCGCACGCGCAAAAAGCATTGGAAGCGCTGGGGACCGTACCTTTCCGAGCGCCAGTGGGGCACGGTCCGCGAAGACTACAGCGCAGACGGCGCAGCTTGGGAATATTTTCCGCACGATCACGCCCGCTCGCGCGCTTATCGCTGGGGCGAAGACGGCATCGGAGGAATCAGCGATCGTCACCAAATGATGTGCTTCGGCCTGGCGCTTTGGAACGGCCGCGATCCTATTCTCAAAGAGCGGCTCTTCGGCCTCACCGGCAATCAGGGAAATCACGGCGAAGATGTGAAGGAGTGCTATTTCTATCTCGACTCGACCCCCACGCACAGCTACATGCGCATGCTCTACAAATACCCTCAGGCCGAGTTTCCCTATCAGCTTCTCCTCGATGAGAATCGCCGCCGCGGGCGGGGCCGGCCCGAATTCGAATTGCTCGATACCGGAGTTTTCTCGGAAAACCGCTACTTTGATGTATTTGTGGAATACGCGAAAGCCGATGTGGAAGACATCCTCATTCGAATTACGGCCTTCAATCGCGGCCCGGAGACCGCCGCGCTACACATCCTTCCGCAATTCTGGTTCCGCAACACCTGGTCCTGGGGAAAAGATCTCCGCCGGCCCGTTGCGCGAGTTGCCGCCGCGCTTCCTGGCAACGCTTGCGTCGAACTGGAGCATTGGCAATACGGAAAACGCTGGCTCATTTGCGCCGGGAATCCCGAACTTCTTTTCACCGAAAACGAAACGAATTGCTCCCGCCTCTTCAACGGCCCGAATCGTGGTCCGTTCGTCAAAGACGCTTTTCACGAATACCTGATTCACGGCAACAACGCCGCCGTGAATCCCTCCCTTACGGGAACGAAAGTTGGCGCCCATTACCCGTTGCATCTCGAGCCCGGCGCCTCGGCCACGCTGAAGCTTCGCCTCACGGACATCGAGCCGCTCGCAGGTTTGTACACCGATTCGCCGCGCACCGGCATCATTACTTCTTCTGGACATTCCGAGCGCTCTGAAGGGGTTCCCGGCACCAACGATTTCTCCTCAGGATTCGACGCGCTTTTCGCAACACGCCAAAAGGAAGCCGGCGAATTTTACGAATCGCGTATCCCGAAACATCTCTCAGCCGATGCCAAAGCCGTCACGCGCCAATCCTTTGCTGGAGTGCTCTGGTCCAAGCAGTTTTATCACTATGACGTTCGCACCTGGCTCGAAGGAGATCCTACGCAACCCAAGCCTCCTGCCGAGCGTTGGAAAGGCCGCAACAAAGACTGGCTGCACCTTTACAACGAAGACATCATCTCCGTGCCCGACAAGTGGGAATATCCCTGGTACGCTGCATGGGATCTCGCGTTCCACTGCATCCCCATCGCTTTGATCGATCCCGATTTTGCTAAAGAGCAGCTCATTCTTTTGCTTCGTGAATGGTACATGCACCCCAACGGGCAATTGCCGGCGTACGAATGGGCTTTCAGTGACGTGAACCCTCCCGTGCACGCGTGGGCCGCGTGGCGGGTTTACAAAATTGAGCGCCGCGTGCGTGGCGTTGCCGACCGCGCTTTCCTCGAAAAAGTCTTTCATAAACTGCTTCTGAACTTCACCTGGTGGGTGAATCGCAAGGATCCCGACGGCGCCAACATTTTCCAGGGCGGCTTCCTCGGGCTCGATAACATCGGAGTCTTCGACCGTTCCGCCCCGCTTCCCACGGGCGGCCATCTCGAGCAATCCGACGGCACCAGTTGGATGGGCATGTACTGCCTCAACATGCTCGCCATTGCTCTCGAACTCGCAAAAGAAGACATGGCTTACGAAGACGTGGCTAGCAAATTCTTCGAGCATTTCGTCTACATCGCTCATGCCATGAACGACATCGGTATAGACGGCATGGCTTTGTGGGACAACGAGGACGGTTTTTACTACGACGTTCTCCGCCTGCCTGATGGCAGCCAGCACTACCTCAAGATTCGTTCGATGGTGGGCCTTATTCCCCTTTTCGCCGTGGAAACCTTGGAGCCGGAAATCGTGGATCGCCTGCCCGGCTTCAAGCGCCGCATGCAGTGGTTCGTAGACAATCATCCTGATATCCCGGAACACATCGAAATGACGCAACGCTCCGCGCACGGCGTGCGCCGCCTCCTCTCGCTCGTGAACCGCAAACAGCTAAAGCGCGTGCTGGCCCGCATGCTCGACGAAAACGAATTCTTCTCTTCTTACGGTATTCGCGCTTTGTCCCGTTTTCATCTCGATCATCCCTATGAAGTCCAGGTCAATGACCATATCAGCCGCGTCTCCTACGAGCCCGCGGAGTCCGCCACTGGCCTGTTCGGCGGCAATTCCAATTGGCGTGGCCCGATTTGGTTTCCAGTGAACTATCTGCTCGTCGAATCCCTGCAAAAATTTCACCACTACTACGGCGAAGACTTCAAGGTCGAATGCCCTACCCATTCGCACCGCGAAACTGACCTATGGCAAGTTTCTGCGGAAATTTCGCGCCGCCTGGTACATATTTTTTTGCGCGATCGCAGCGGCCGCCGCCCCGTCGCCGGCGGGACGGATCTCTTTCAAAGCGATCCTCATTGGCGCGACTTGATTTTGTTTTACGAGTACTTCCATGGCGACAACGGGGCAGGTTTAGGCGCCAGCCATCAGACGGGCTGGACCGGCCTCGTCGCCAAACTCCTCGAGCAAAGCGGAGAGTAACGGGTCCTCCCCTGATGACTAAATGATGACTAAATGATGACCAAATTGCTGAAGCGTGATGGTAAGTGAACTCGGAGGTATGGAGATGAGCGGGAGATTTTCAGGCAGCGTAGTTCTGGTCGCCGGCGGCACCGGCGGATTGGGACGTGCGGTAACTTCTGCATTCCTCGAAGAAAGCGCCACCGTTGTCGTGACCTATCGTAACCAACCCGAATGGGAAAAGTTCAAAACCGCAGCGTCTGCCCATGCTGCCCGCCTCGAAGGGCACGAAGTCGATGTTACCGACGAAGCCGCCGTGCGCCAACTCGTCGAGAAAATCCTTTCGAAACACAGTCGACTGGACGCCTTGGTGAATACCGTCGGAGGCTACGCGGGCGGCCTAAAGCTGTGGGAGATGGAAACGAAAGTCTTCGAGCAAATGTTGAACCTGAATCTTCGCTCAGGTTATGCGCTCTCGCGTGCCGCTGTTCCCGCAATGTTGAAGCAGGGGCGGGGAGCCATCGTAAACGTCGCGGCCAAAGCTGCCTTAGACCATGCGGCAGGCGCCTCCGCCTATGCCGCTTCCAAGGCTGCGGCTGTCGCCATGCTGGACTCGCTCGCCGCGGACGTAAAAGGAACTGGCGTGCGGGTGAACACGATTCTTCCCAGCATCATTGACACCGAGGCCAACCGCAACGCCATGCCAAAAGCGGACTTTGCGAAGTGGCCCAAGCCTCGCGACATCGCGCGCGTCATCCTGTTCCTGTGCAGCGACGACGCCAAGGTCATCCAAGGCGCCGCCATTCCCGTTTACGGCGACAGCTGATCGATGCGGAACTTTCGAGCTCGGGGGAGCGCTCGCGCACACATTATTCTACTGAATTCTTTAAGACTGAGCTTTTGAAGCTGGCTGGTAAAGTTCGATCAACACCTTGCCGCCATCCGGAGACGCCACTAAAAAGAAGTTGACCCGCGTGCCATCCGCTCCGGGCCGCGTCGCCGGATAGACGGGAGCAATTTTAAATTGTTCCTTCAGGATTTCCGTCGCGCGGTCAACATCTGTGCAGCGAAATTCTACTTGCTGCACACCTTCTCCAAATTTTGACAGATATCGCGCGATTGCCCCGTCTCCCCCGGGCTCCCGCGTCGTCAACAAATCCAGCGAGATTCCTCCCGGAAATTTCATCTCGAACTCTTCCGCGTCCTGGTCCGGCGGCACCTCCGCTAGCCGGGGCGTGCCATTGGCAATGCGAATCCGGTTGAACGTCTCTCGCGGCACGGCAACGCCCACAGTGATTTCCGGATTCGGCGCGAACAATAAAAAAGAAAGCTCCTCGTCGCCCCACCAGGCGGCAACTGCGATTCCCGCAGCCGCGCGTCCCAATCGGTACACCTGTTCCGCCGCGGCTTTTCTTGCGGACGGCTCAGAAGCCGATAGTCCTGCGATAGCTGTGCTTAGAGGACTGGACATGGTGCCGTCGAAATTGTAGCGTGAGGGAGCGTCCAAAAGAAGCTCCGTCGTTTCCGCCGTACAAAGACGCAACGAAATTAGTTCCCCGTTCATCTGAGGGGTATGCCCAAACCAGTTTTGCTCACGGTCGACGACGACCCTGAGGTCTTGCGCGCCATCGAGCGCGATTTGCGCAGCCGCTATGCGGACCGCTATCGCGTCATGCGTGCAAACTCGGGCAGCGCCGCCATCACCACGCTCCGCGAACTCAAAGCCCGCAACAATCCCGTCGCGCTTCTTCTCGCTGACCAGCGCATGCCGCAAATGGATGGCATCAGCTTCCTCTCTGAAGCCATGGAACTGCATCCGTTGGCCAAACGCGCGCTGCTAACTGCCTACGCCGACACCAGCGCCGCCATCGACGCCATCAACGAAGCGCGCGTCCATTATTACTTCATGAAGCCCTGGGATCCTCCCGAAGAAAAGTTGTATCCCACGCTGGACGACCTGCTTCACGACTGGACCTCCACGTTCCGCCCGCCATACGAAGGCATCCGCGTCCTCGGCACCCGCTGGTCCAATCGCTCTTACGAGTTGCGCGATTTTCTGGCCCGCAATCAAGTCCCTTATCAATGGATTGACGTCGAGCTTGCCGAAAGCGACCCGGAAGTGCGCGGCCTCGTGAATTCTCTTGGTCCGGAGGCGCGATCCCTCCCGCTCATCCTGTTTCCCGATGGCGCGCGTCTCGCCGAGCCGCCGCTCCCCGCCGTCGCCGACAAGATTGGCCTCCGCACCCGCGCTCAAACTGATTTCTACGATCTCGCCATTGTCGGCGGTGGCCCCGCCGGACTTGCAGCGGCCGTCTATGGCGCCAGCGAGGGCTTGCGCACCGTCATCATCGAACGTGAAGCCCCCGGTGGCCAGGCCGGCCTCAGCTCGCGCATCGAAAATTATCTGGGTTTTCCTTCCGGACTCACTGGCAGCGACCTCGCCCGCCGCGCCGTGGCGCAAGCGAAGCGTTTTGGTGTCGAGATTCTTGCTCCACAGGAAGTCACCGGCATTCGCATCGACGGCCCTTATCGCTACCTGAAACTCGCCGACGGCTCGGAAATCTCCTGTCACGTCCTTCTCCTCGCCATGGGCGTTCAGTGGCGGACTCTCGGCGTGCCCGGCATTGATCGCTTCCAGGGAGCTGGCGTCTACTATGGCGGGGGCACATCGGAAGCCATCTCGTGCAAGGGCGAAACCGTGTACGTCATCGGCGGAGCGAACTCCGCCGGCCAGGCGGCTATGCATTTCTCCAAATTCGCCGAAAAGGTAGTTATGCTCGTGCGCGGCAACTCGCTCGCCAGCACCATGTCTCACTACCTGATCGAGCAGATCGAGAAAACGCCCAACATCGATGTTTGGACGCAGACTAGCGTCTCCGCCGTGCATGGTGACACCCGCCTTACCGGCATCACCGTTCTTTGCTCGCCTTCCGGCGAAACCAAAGAGCTCCCTGCCAGCAGCCTCTTCATCTTTATTGGCGCGTTGCCTCGCACCGAATGGCTCGGCAATGCCGTCGAGCGCGACGATCGCGGCTTCATCCTCTCCGGCCCCGACCTGATTCACGATGGCAAGAAGCCTTCTTCCTGGACGCTCAGCCGCGATCCCAGCTTGCTTGAAACGAGCGTTCCCGGAATTTTTGTCGTGGGTGACGTGCGCCACGGCTCGGTCAAGCGCGTTGCCTCGGGCGTCGGCGAAGGCGCGGTCGTTGTTCAATTCATGCACCAATATCTGGCCAAAGTCCAATGACGCACCTCGCCAAAAGAGCTTATCGCGCATGACCGAACTATTGACCACTCCTCCCGAACAGCTCGTTGAGCAATTGCGCAAGATCCCTGTGTTCTCGGATCTCCCGCAGGACGACCTGCTCTGGTTTGTTTCCAAGTGCCAGGAGCTCCGCCTTGCTGCGGGCGACATCGTTATGCGCGAAGGCGACAAGCCTGAGTTCATGTTCATCATGCTGGAAGGCGAGATTCGCGCCCGAGCAGAACATGGGCCTGCCGACGGCCCCGTATTCACCATGAGCGGCGGCGAAGTCAGCGGCATGCTTCCTTTTTCTCGCCTTAAGGTTATTAGTGTCACGGGGCGGGCGGTCGTTCCTTCTCATTACTTGGTCTTCCACGTCTCGTATTTCGATGAGATGTTCCATCGCCTCCCCGAACTCGTCCGCCGCCTCGTCGGCCTGCTTGCCGACCGCGTTCGCAATGTCACCCGTCAGGAACAGCAGCACGAGAAACTCGCCGCGCTCGGCAAACTGTCCGCAGGCCTCGCGCATGAGCTCAACAACCCTTCCGCCGCCACTCGCCGTTCCGCGGCCGCTCTTCGCGACTGTCTCGCCCGCCTTCGCGGCGCGGCCCGCAGCACCTCCATTGGCCCAAAGGACTGTGCTCTTCTCGCCCAGCGCGAAGAGGAAATCCGCGCCTCTCTGAAGCCTGCTCAATTTAAGGACGAGTTGGCCCGAGCCGATCGCCAGGACGCCATCCAATCTTGGCTCGAATCGCGCAACGTCGCCGATGCGTGGAAGCTCGTGCCTTCTCTAGCCGAAGTCAGTCTCACCGATGCCCATCTCGAGAGTTTCGCTGAAGCTGCGGGCGACTCCCTCGGTCCAGAGCTGACGCGCTTCGCAACCCTTCTCGAAATGGATCGCATCGCGGAAGAGCTCGACCACAGCTCCGCGCGCATCTCCGATCTCATCAAAGCCGTCAAGGAATACTCCTACATGGACCAGGCCCCGGTGCAGGAAGTGGACATCGAGCGCAGCCTGGAAACCACCCTCACCATCATGCATCACAAACTGAAGCGCGGCATTACCGTTGCCCGTGAGTATGCCCCCCATCTTCCCAGGGTCATGGCCAATGGAAGCGAGCTCAATCAAGTGTGGACGAATCTCATCGATAATGCCGCCGATGCCATGAAAGGCTCGGGTACGCTCACCATTCGCACCGCTCACGAAAACGATTTCGTCCTGGTCGAAATCGCCGACAACGGTCCCGGCATTCCCCCAGAAGTCAAATCCCGCATCTTCGATCCCTTTTTCACCACAAAAGGGGTCGGCGAAGGCACGGGCTTGGGGCTTGACATCGTCAATCGCATCGTCAAGAACGCGCGCGGCAGCGTCACTGTCAAATCCGTTCCTGGCGACACCCGCTTTCAGGTCCGCATTCCGATTCAAGCCGCAATGTGATTCACCCGCGTGAATCATCCTGGCGAATCAAAGGAGAACTCGCATGGCCGATACCTGCACCCATCTCGATCAAATCAATCGCGTCAAGCCTCCCGTCAAGGCAAAGACAAAAGGCTGCGAAGAGTGCCTTAAGATGGGCGACAGTTGGGTGCATCTCCGCCTGTGCCTGAGTTGCGGCCACGTCGGCTGCTGCGATTCTTCGAAAAACAAACACGCCACAAAACATTTTCGCGCTACCAAGCATCCCGTCGTCCGCTCGCAGGAACCCGGCGAAAGCTGGATGTGGTGCTACGTCGACGAAGTCATGTTCGAGAACGACTAAACCTTTGAAGCGCCTTTGGCGGTGCAGGGACGGCCTTCTGAGGCGTCCGTTTTGGAGTGCGGCGCCTTGCCGCCGCTTTTCTTCCTTGCTGGACTCACGAATTGCCACGGATGCGAACGGCGTGAGCCTGTCTGCCGCGGGCAACCCATTGCTGCGCCCTTCTTACTCCGGCGCAACTTCGCCTTTCTTCTTCCCCGGCATCAACACCGAAGCCACCAGCGCAATCAACAACACTCCCCCCACGACCGCCAGCGAAAAACCCACCGGAATATCCACCCAGCGATCGCCAATCATTTTTCCGCCAATAAAAACCAGCACCACTGCCAGCCCTTCATCCAGGA